>JACMLV010000572.1 GCA_014379395.1 Burkholderiaceae bacterium | reverse complement strand
GATGTCGCAGCGGCGCGCCGAGCACGAGCAGGCCGCGCAGGAACGCACCAAGGCGCGCCAGGATAGGCGCGAGGACGGGCAGCCGCGCTAACGCTCCGGCGGCGCCGGCGCGGCGCGTAATTTGGCTACAATACAGGGTGGCGTTGCCGGCAACGACGGCGCCGCCCGTTTTTTATGTTTGAGCACTATGACTGGAATGAGTATGAAAGAAATCCCACGCAGCGAGTCCCTGATTGAATATCCGAGCGACTTCCCGATCAAGGTGATGGGTCCGACGCACGTCGACTTCGTCGCCACCATCACCGCCGTGGTGCTCGATTTCGATCCCACCTTCCACGCCGGCAAGGTGGAAGCGCGTCCTTCGGCCAAAGGCAATTACACCGGCCTGACCGTGACCGTGCGCGCCGTCAGCCGCGACCAGCTCGACGCCCTGTACACCGCGCTGTCGGCGCACCCGATGGTCAAGATCGTGATGTGAGGGGCGGCCGGCGCCAACGTCTGGCCCGGCGGCAATGCGCCGCGCCCGGGCCTGCCTTATAATGTCGCACCGCCGCCATCCGCGCGCCATTTCCGTCCGATGAACCCATGTCCCCTACCCGCGCCGAACCGGCGCTGATCCGCCACCTCGGCCACGCCGAGTACGAACCGACGTTCGCGGCGATGCGCGCCTTCACCGACGCCCGCACGCCCGACACGCCCGACGAGTTGTGGATCGTCGAACACCCGCCCGTCTTCACGCTCGGCCTGGGCGCCGACCGCGCCCACCTGCTGGCCGGCGCCGCCGCGCCCGGCCACGCGATCCCGATCATCCAGACCGACCGCGGCGGCGAAGTGACCTACCACGGCCCCGGCCAAGTCGTCATCTACCTGCTGATGGACCTGCGGCGCAACAAGCCGGGCGGCAAGCTGTACGCGCGCCAGTTCGTCGCCAAGATCGAGCAGGCGATCATCAATGTGCTGGCCGCGTATAATCTGGCCGGCGAACGCGTCGAGGGCGCGCCCGGCATCTACATGGCCGGCGGCCCGGCCAAGGGCGCGAAAATCGCCGCGCTCGGCCTGAAAGTGCGCGGCAACGGCTGCACCTATCATGGCGTGTCGCTCAATGTGGCGATGGACCTGACGCCGTTTTCGTGGATCAACCCGTGCGGCTATTCCGGCCTGCGCACCGTGGACATGCGCAGCATGGGCGTTGAGGCCGCGCTGGCCGACGTGCAGCTGGCGCTGGCGAACGAACTGGTGACCCAGCTCACCGCCGAGAATACCGCCGGAGCCGCCCAGCCGGCGCCGCAAGAGCCGGCGCCGCCATAAGCGGCCCGGACCCGATCAAGCCGATTCCGTACAACCGAACAACGTAACCAACGCCCGCCTCGGGCCAGCAGCCAAATGACTTCAGAGACCAAACCCGGCACCGTGCCCGCCCCCGCCTACAATCCGAGCGAAAAGCAAAAGGGCGCCAGCAAGACCGCGCGCATCCCGATCAAGATCGTCCCGATCGAACAGGTCGAGCGCCTGAAAAAGCCGGACTGGATCCGCGTCAAGGCCGCCTCGGCCTCGACCCGCTTCTATGAAATCAAGGACACGCTGCGCGAGAACAAGCTGGTCACCGTGTGCGAAGAGGCGAGCTGCCCGAACATCGGCGAATGCTTCGGCAAGGGCACCGCGACCTTCATGATCATGGGCGACAAATGCACCCGCCGCTGCCCGTTTTGCGACGTCGGCCACGGCCGTCCGGATCCGCTCGACGCCAACGAGCCGGTCACGCTGTCGCAGACGATCGCCAAGCTGAAATTGAAATACGTCGTCATCACCTCGGTCGACCGCGACGACCTGCGCGACGGCGGCGCCGGCCACTTCGTCGACTGCATCCAGCAAACCCGCGCGCTGTCGCCCAACACCCGCATCGAAGTGCTGGTGCCGGACTTCCGCGGCCGCCTGGAAAAGGCGCTGGCGATCTTCAAGGACGGCCTGCCGGACGTCATGAACCACAACCTGGACACGGTGCCGCGCCTGTACAAGGAAGCGCGCCCGGGCGCCGACTACGCCCACTCGCTGCAATTGCTGCGCGATTTCAAGGCGATGTATCCGGACGCGGTGACCAAGTCCGGCATCATGGTCGGCCTGGGCGAAACCGACGAAGAGATTTTGCAGGTGATGCGCGACCTGCGCGAGCACAATGTCGAGATGCTGACCATCGGCCAGTACCTGGCGCCGTCGAACTCGCACCTGCCGGTGCGCCGCTACGTGCACCCGGACGTCT
>JACMLV010000571.1 GCA_014379395.1 Burkholderiaceae bacterium | reverse complement strand
TGTGTTCCAGCGCCATCTTCACCGCCGACACGATGTTGTTCAACGGATCGGTGAGCGCTTCCAGGATTTCGTTCGATGAGATGGTGAAGCTGCGCGGCACGCCCTCGGAGAGGTTGCGGCCCTTGACTTCCATCTCCTTGACTTCGCTGCCGGGGAAGGCGCTGCCGATGTTCTTCTTGATCATCTCGGCCGTGGGCTCGCCGATCAACATGCCGTAGTTGCGGCGGATGTAGTTGATGATCGACTCGTCGAACTTGTCGCCGCCGACGCGGATCGAGCCCTTGTAGACCATGCCGCCGAGCGAGATGACGCCGACCTCGGTGGTGCCGCCGCCGATGTCGACCACCATCGACCCGCTCGCCTCGGAAACCGGCAGGCCGGCCCCGATCGCTGCGGCCATCGGCTCCTCGATCAGGTACACATCGCTCGCGCCGGCGCCGAGCGCCGATTCGCGGATCGCGCGGCGCTCGACCTGGGTCGAGCCGCACGGCACGCAGATGATGATGCGCGGCGACGGACGGAAAAATTTCGAGTCGTGCACCATGCGGATGAACTGCTTGAGCATCTGTTCGGTGACCGTGAAGTCGGCGATCACGCCGTCCTTCATCGGGCGGATCGCCTCGATGTTGCCCGGCACCTTGCCCAGCATCTGCTTGGCTTCCTTGCCGACCGCCTGGATCGTCTTTTTACCGTTTGGACCGCCCTCTTGGCGGATCGCCACCACCGATGGCTCGTCGAGCACGATGCCTTGGCCGCGCACATAGATCAGGGTGTTGGCCGTGCCCAAGTCGATGGCCAGATCGGTCGAGATATACCTGCGTAAAAAACCAAACATGTGTGTCCTGTAGCGCAGCGGGGTGCGCAAAAGCTGTTATAGGGAGTTTCCGAACGGGCGCGGTGGTCGCAGCCCCATTTTTCGATGCTGCGGCGGCGGCGAAATCGCTGCCATCAACGCATCAACCCGGCATTCTACCTTATAATTTCAAACGGTTTGCCTATAAAGTACGCAAAAGACGGGGCTGGCGGAAGAACGATTCTGCCGCCCCCAAGCACCTTAATAGCCAAAAAAACATTACCAATATCATCACGCCAACTAACCCCCGCGCGGCTCGCCCCGCGCCCCTCGCCATGTCCCTGACACTATCCGACGTAAAACGCATCGCCCACCTGGCCCAGCTTGAAATGCACGACGAACAGGCCGCCGTCGCGCTTGTCCAACTGAACGGCATCTTCGCGCTGGCCGAGCAGATGCAGGCGGTCGACACCGCCGGCGTGGCCCCGCTCAGCCACCCGCTCGCCGCCCACATGGACAACATCGCGCTGCGCCTGCGCGAAGACGCGGCCACCGAGCCGGAGCGCCGCGCCGCCTACCAGGCGGTGGCGCCGAAGACCGAGGACGGCCTGTACCTGGTGCCGAAAGTGATCGAATAAGACCGGCGCCGCCGCCATCTGCCGCCGCCCCCGCTGCGCCGAACCGAACCGAATTGAAGCCCATGCACACCAAAACCATTAAAGAGTTGTCGGCGCTGCTGAACAGCAAAGCCATTTCCGCCACCGAGCTGGCGACGCACTTCCTCGACCGCATTGAAAACAGCGACCTGAACGCCTTCCTGCACGTCGACCGCGCGCTGACGCTGGCGCAGGCGGGCGCCGCCGACGCGCGCCTGGCCGACGGCACGGCCGGCCCGCTGACCGGCGTGCCGATCGCCCACAAGGACATCTTCGTCACCCAGGGCTGGCGCTCGACGGCCGGCTCGACCATGCTGGCCAACTACGTCAGCCCGTTCGACGCCACCGTGGTCGAGAAATTCCAGGCCGCCGGCATGGTCACGCTGGGCAAACTGAACTGCGACGAATTCGCGATGGGCTCGTCGAACCAGAACTCCGCCTTCGGCGCCGTGAAGAACCCGTGGGACAAGACCGCCGTGCCGGGCGGCTCCTCGGGCGGCTCGGC
>JACMLV010000570.1 GCA_014379395.1 Burkholderiaceae bacterium | reverse complement strand
CGGCGCGGATCAGACGGTCCAGGCCCGGCTCTTCCATGCCCATGTCGCCCAGGAAGGCGCCCTTGTCGGCGTCGTCCAGGTCGGCGATCTCGGCTTCGATCGAGGCGCAGATGGCGACGATCGGCGCACCCTGCGACCTGGCGTATTCGGTCAGCTGGTCGAGCAGCGGGTTGTCGGCGAACCCGGTGTCGGACACGTTGGCCACGTACATCGCCGGCTTGGCGGTGATCAGGCACAGCGGCTTGATCAGCAGCAATTCCTCGGCGTCCAGGCCCATCGCGCGCACCGGCTTGGCGTCGTTCAGGAACGGCATCATGCGCTCCATGATGGCCAGCAGCTTGGCCGCGTCCTTGTCGCCGGAGCGGGCCTTCTTGTTCTCGCGGTGGATGGCCTTTTCGACGGTGCCCATGTCGGCCAGCGCCAGCTCGGTCTGGATGACTTCGATGTCGTCGAGCGGGCTGATCTTGCCGGCGACGTGGATCACGTTGTCGTCTTCGAAGCAGCGCACCACGTTGACGATGGCGTCGGTCTCGCGGATGTGCGACAGGAACTGGTTGCCCAGGCCCTCGCCCTTGGAGGCGCCCGCCACCAGACCGGCGATGTCGACGAATTCGACGATGGCGTTGACCATGCGCTCGGGCTTGACGATCACGGCCAGCGCGGCCATGCGCGGATCGGGCACTTCGACCACGCCGACGTTCGGCTCGATGGTGCAAAACGGGTAGTTCTCAGCCGGAATGCCGGCCTTGGTCAGCGCGTTGAAGAGGGTGGACTTGCCGACGTTGGGCAGGCCGACGATGCCGCATTGGAGACTCATGAAAAACCTTTACTGTTTTGTGAGCGGTGGCGGCGAATATCGAAGCGCATCGCTTCGGGCCGCCAGCGCCGCAAATGAAAAAAATCGACAACAAGACTGCAACGTCGGACATTGGTCGACGATTCTGCCGCCGTCTTGTGAAAAGACGGCTATTGTAACCCTCCCGGCGACGTGGCACTACTAGAAAGGCTGGCGCCGCCAGCGCCAGCCGGCAATCGTCGCCGCTGGCCGCCCCGGGGCGGCGCCCAGCCCATGCCAAGGCAGCCTCAGGGCGGGTCCGATCCGTTTCCGTCGCGCCAAATAATTTCAAAATGCCAAGCATATTTTCACGGGTGAAACTTTCTTTGGATTCATGCTAAGCTTCACGCGTTTTGTTTCACCTCGCTTTTTTGGCACCTTGCTGCGGAACCCCTCCCCTGTTCCCGCGACGCCAAAATGGCTTCATCGTCACCCGCCGCCCACCTCAGCGCGGCACCGCTTGCTCGTACCGGCCAACCTTTCGCCGCTTAGATTTCCGCCCCGTTGAGTCTTGCGGCCCTCCGGCGCGGACCGCCGCACCTGTTCGCCATTCACTGCAAAGGAATTCTTATGTCCGTCATCGACAGCACCGCGGCGCAACCGCTGGAAATTCTCGCCTTCACCCTCGGCAAGGAGGAATACGGCATCGATATCCAGCGGGTGCAGGAGTTGCGCGGCTACGACACCGTCACCGGCATCGCCAACGCGCCCGAGTTCATCAAAGGCGTGGTCAATCTGCGCGGCAGCATCGTGCCCATCCTCGACCTGCGCATCAAGTTCAACATGGGCGCCAGCGACTACGACCAGTTCACCGTCGTCATCATCGTCAACGTCGGCGGCCGCGTGATCGGCATGGTGGTCGACAGCGTCTCGGACGTGATCGCGCTGAGCCGCGAGCAGATCAAGCCGCCGCCGCAGATGTCGGGCCTGCTCGACACCGAGCACCTGATCGGCCTCGCCACGGT
>JACMLV010000569.1 GCA_014379395.1 Burkholderiaceae bacterium | reverse complement strand
TTTGTCGTTTTTTGTGCTCATGACTCAAGCCAATACATAAAACAGCGAAAAAATCATCAACCAGATGATATCGGTGGCGTGCCAATAGCAGGCCAACGCTTCCAGGCCGTCATGCTGCTTGGCCGAATAGGCGTTCGCCGACATGCGCACCAGCACCCATAGCATGCCGCCGATGCCCCAGCAGGCATGGACCAGGTGATTGAAGGTCAGGTAGTAATAAACGGTATAGAAGATGCCGGCGCTGCCGTCGATTCCATGCGCCAGGTTCCAGCCGACTTCATAAAATTTCATCACCGGATAACCAAGCGCGGTGACGATGGCGCCGATCAGCCAGCGCCGTGAGCGCAGCATGCTGCCGGCGCGCATGGCGGAGACGGAGCAGGCGATAAAGAAGCTGCTGGTGACCATCAGCACGGTGTTGACCGCGCCGGCGGTGGTCCAGATCGCCTCCGGGCCTTTCTTGAAGGCCTCGGGATAATTGATCCGGGCGACGAAATAGACCAGGAACATCAGCGCAAACTCGACAAATTCGCAGGTGATGCCCACCCACATCCCCTTGTTGCCGGGAATGCGGCCGGGGCTGCGGTCTGTGCTGATGGCCGGCGCTTCCGGCATCGACGTCGCTTCGATCATCATGCTGCAATCTTCCTGTGTTATCTGATACGCGCCATGAAATGCCGCCAGCAAGAGTGTGCTGCGCTCGCGTTTTCACATTTCCCTGTTGGATCTGCATTGTCCCTGCGCCGGCGTATAAATAACAGATGCAGTATCCATCAAAAAAGCCAGATCAGATTTCGCGTTAGCAATCACTCTGCCGGACTAACCGGTGCGGTGCACTAGTGTAGTGTTGCGCTCTTCTTGCGACATAAAAATGCGTCTTTCCCGCCGATACTGCGTCAAAAATCCTCGCAATACCTCGGTATTGCTGCGGTTTTTTCCTTGTCTCGGCGAAAAATCCGCTATTTTTATAAGTCGCAATCAGCGCGCAACACTACACTAGGACGGAACGATGGAACGCCGCCGCGGCGCGGGCCGCGCGGCTTTCCGAGTTAGTTGACCTGGATGTTCGGCGACGGCCGGCTGATGTGGTAGCCCTGGGCGTAGTCGATGCCGAGCGCGCTGACCGCGGCCAGGATGTCGGCGTCCTCGACGAACTCGGCCACGGTCTTGATCTTCAATTCCTTGGCCAGCGTGACGATGCTCTTGATGAAGGCCAGGTAGACCTCGTCGTGCAGCATGTTGCGCACGAACTCGCCCTCGATCTTGATGTAGTCGACCGGGAAGCGTTTGATGTACTGGAACGACGAATAGCCCGAGCCGAAGTCGTCGATGGCGAAGCTGAAGCCTTGCAGCTTGACGTCGCGCACGAATTTTTCCAGCAGCGTCAGGTTGCGCACCGTCTCGCGCTCGGTGATCTCGAACACGATGCGCTGCGGCGCGATGCCGTACTGCTGCGCCAGATGGCTGACGCGGGCGGCGAACTCGCCCACGATCAGCGCCTTCGGCGACAGGTTCACGAACAGGATGCCCTGGTAGCCCTGGCGCTGGATCTGGATGAAGGCCTTCTCGATCAGCTGGTAATCCATCTTGTGGGCGATGCCCATGCTCTCGGCTTCCTCGATGAACTCGTTGGCCGCGACGATCTGGTCGCCCAGCTCGATGCGCATGAGCAGCTCGTGGATCACCACCTCGCCCGTGTCGGCCTTGCAGATCGGCTGGAAGAACGGCACGATCTTCTGCTCGTCGAGCGCGTTCTGGATCATCACCGCCTTCTCGCCGGCCTGGCGGAACACCTCGGCCATCTCGTCGCCGCTCGGGATGGCGACCGCGTTCTTGCCGGCCTTCTTGGCCTTGTACATCATGTTGTCGGCCACCAGGAACAAGTCCTTCGGATTGTCGCCGTGCTGCGGGAAGACGGCGATGCCGACCGAGGTGGTGACCTTGATCTTGTTGCCGTCCGGCCCGGCCATCGAAAACGCCTCGACCAGCTCGGTGATCCGCTGCGCCACCATGTGCGCCTGCATGTCGGAGGCCTCCGGCAGGATCACGCAGAACTCGTCGCCGCCGTAGCGCGCCAGCAGGTCGCCGTCGCGCACCGCGCTTTGCAGCACGCCGCCGAAGGCCTGCAAGAGCGCGTCGCCGCAGTGGTGGCCGTAGCGGTCGTTGACGGTCTTGAAGTTGTCCAGGTCCAGCATCAGGATCGAGAACGGCTGCTCGTGGCGGCGCGCGCGCCCGACCTCGTAGCCGAGCAATTCCCAGAACATGCGCTGGTTGTACAGGTCGGTGAGCGGGTCGCGCGTGGCGTAGTGCTCGAGGTCCTTGGTGTACTTGTAGATCGCCTTGACCGAGCCGACCAGGTTGAGCAGGGTCGACAGGATCGAGCCGATCACCATGTGGCGCACGTTGCACTCGCCCAGCGTCGACTGCACGCCGATGCCGACGATGCCGCCGATCTTCGGCGTGTCGAGCAACAGCGTCTTGGTCTGCAGCTCGATGTCCTGCGACGACAGCTCGGGCAGCGCGCCCTCCTGGTTGGCGATGTTGTGGGTGAGCGGCAGCAGGGTCGCGCCGTGGAAGTACGGGTGGTCGTGCAACTGCTTGCGCAGGATCGCCTCGAACAGCTGCACCGTCTTCTCGGACGGCGGATTGCGCCAGAAGATCTCGCATTCGTAGGCCTCCTCCTCGGTGCGGAAGATGGTCACCAGGGCGTAGGCGTCGATGATCGGGTTGATGTCGATGAGCAGGTTGTTGATGAACTCGCGCCAGTCGCGCACCACGTCGGAGGTGATGATGAATTTTTCCAGCAGCCGGATCTCGAATTCGAGCACGTCCTTGTCGACCGCGATGCCCTTGATCTTGTCGACCAGCGCGGCGACGTGGTCGAACGCCTGGTTGAACTCGTGGAAGCCGAAATCGACCTTGCTCAGGTCGATCGCGTTGAAGTCCTTGATGCTGTCGAAGGAACCGACCTTGTCGCGGAACAGGCTCACCGAGCGGTTCAGGCGGCGCCCGATGAAGCTCATCAGGGCCAGCGCGAACAGCAGCACCATCAGGCCCAGCACCAGGAACAGCGCGACGTAGTACAGGCGCGCCTGGGCGGTCACCTTTTGCAGGTTGTGGCGGATGTCGAGCGCGCCGAGCACCTGGCCGCCGCGCGCCTCGCTGTGGCAGCGCAGGCATTCCTGCTGCGCCGACAGCGGGTAGATATAGCGCATCTGGTCGCCGACCTTGTCGGTGCTGGGCTGGCCGTTCTGCCAGGTCTGGCGCACCGCGTCGGGCACCGACGGCACCGCGCGCGCGGTCAGGCCGGGGATCGGGTAGAGCGTGATCTGGTCGATCGTGGTGGCGAAGGTGTACTTGGCCGACAGCGCCGCGTCCTCCACCTGCTTGTGCCCGCCGCCGTTGCGCAGCGCCTGGTAGATGCTGTTGAAGTTGGCGCTGGCGATCTCCTGCGAGGTGTCGAGGTTGCGCGATTCGAGCAGGTGTTCGTACAGCACCGAGGAGGCGAAGGTGGCGCCGATGAACACCACCGCCGCCACGCCGACGATGGCGGTGAAGACGAAGCCCTTGAGCGTCCTGAAAAAGCCGATGAATAGTTGTCGCATGTGGTTCGAATTCCGAGCGTGGAGGCGTTAATGCCGAGCGGCCTGCTGCGCCGCTGGCGCGCAGGTCCGGCCGCTGTGCAAAAAGCGGTCGCAAATGCCATCGTAGCCGAAATAACCGTTGCCTTGTTGAAATTATTTTCCAAGATCAAGAAAGCGCGGCGGTCGTTGCGGCGCCGCGGCGCGGGCGGGCGCGGGCTGGCCTGTCGGCGCATTGTTGTGGATGTGCAACATCGGCCTGGCGCGCGGCGCGATCGGGGCGGCGCGGCGGCGCGGCGGCATTTTCAGTTATTTCGCGCCGAAACTTGACCGAACGCGCTTCAGCTTGTATGATCTTGCTTCTTCGGAGTGTGGCGCAGCCCGGTAGCGCACCTGGTTTGGGACCAGGGGGTCCAAGGTTCGAATCCTTGTACTCCGACCAAAATTAGCAGTAGAGAAAAAGACTCGCAGGCTTCGGCTTCCGGGTCTTTTTTT
>JACMLV010000568.1 GCA_014379395.1 Burkholderiaceae bacterium | reverse complement strand
CGGCAGCAGCCAGAGCAGGGCGATCAGGCCGGCCGCCAGCAGCGCCGCGCCACCTCGGCGCGGCGCTGCTGGCGGGTGCACAGGAACAGGGCCAAGGTCAGCGCGGCCGGCGTGGCCAGGCCGCGCGTCAGGATCAGGCCGCCCAGCGCCAGGCCGGCCAGTCCGGCGTTGCGCAGCGAGGGCAGTTCGACGTAGCGCACCGAGCGGTACAGCAGGTAGGCCAGCAGGGACACCTGCAGCGTCTCGGCCGTGGTTTCATGGCTGTGCTTGAGCAGGCCGAGGCAGCCGAGGTAGATCAGGACGGCGGCGTCGGCCAGGGTGCGGCCGAAGTCGTCCGGCTCGGGCTGGCCGCCGAAGGCCAGCCGCAGCGGCTGGGCGTCGCCGCGCCGGCCCAGGTTGAAGGCGGTGTACCAGACCGACAGCGCGCCCAGCGCGAAGATGCCGATGGTGGCGACGCGGGCGCCGAACACGTCGCCGGCGAGCGCGCCGAACAGCTTGATGCCGAGCGCGCCGAGCCAGAACGCCAGCGGACCCTCGTCGGGCACGGCCAGGCCGGCGATGTTGGGCCAGAGCCAGTCCTGCCAGCCGCCGTGGGCCATGGTCCACATCACGCCGAAGCTGGCGGCGTCGTCGTTTTTCCACGGTTCGCGCCCGATCAGGCCGGGCAGGATGTAGAGCAGGCCGAGCGCGTACAAGGCCCAGCGTGGCAGCGCGAGGGTGGCGGCGGCGGCGAGGCGGACTGGCTTCATCGGTCGGGTGTCGGGAAAGAGTGGTGTCAACGAAAAAAGGCTTCAACGAAAAAAAAGGCAGCCGGGGGGCTGCCTTTTTTGGCAGCCAAGGCTGCCATTTTTCCGCAAGGCGGCAATAATTTAGCCTGCTGCGACTTGGGTCTTCGAACCCACGGAGCCGAACTTCTGACGGAATTTCTCGACGCGGCCGGCGGTGTCGACGATCTTGTGCTTGCCGGTGAAGAAAGGATGCGATTCGGCCGAGACCTCGATCTTGACCAGTGGGTATTCTTTACCTTCGTGGGTGATCTTTTCGCGGGTCTGGATGGTCGAGCGGGTGACGAATTTGAAGTCGCACGACAGGTCGTGGAACACCACTTCGCGGTAGTCTGGATGGATATCGGTTTTCATGTGTTTCTCTCTAGGTAGGTAGCCAAACTGCACTTCGGCGGTCGTCCTGCTTCTTGACCCGATTGCCGTTCACTTGCCAGTGGTTAAAATGCAACCGCGGATTATACAGCGCTTGCCGGGCGCGGGCAACCGGCAAGCGCGCGTGCCGGTGATTGGCCGACTAGCCGCCGCGGCGCATCATATCGAAGAATTCGGCGTTGTTCTTGGTCGCCTTCATCTTGTCGAGGATGAATTCCATCGCCTCGATCTCGTCCATCGAGTACAGCAGCTTGCGCAGGATCCAGATCTTTTGCAGCTGGTCCGGCTTGATCAGCAACTCCTCGCGGCGCGTGCCGGACTTGTTCAGGTTGATCGCCGGGTAGACCCGCTTTTCGGCCAGGCGCCGTTCCAGGTGCACTTCCATGTTGCCGGTGCCCTTGAATTCCTCGAAGATCACGTCGTCCATGCGGCTGCCGGTCTCGATCAAGGCGGTGGCGATGATGGTCAGGGAGCCGCCCTCCTCGATGTTGCGGGCGGCGCCGAAGAAGCGCTTCGGGCGCTGCAGCGCGTTGGCGTCGACGCCGCCGGTGAGCACCTTGCCCGAGGCCGGGATCACGGTGTTGTAGGCGCGCGCCAGGCGGGTGATCGAGTCGAGCAGGATCACCACGTCTTTTTTCATTTCGACCAGGCGCTTGGCTTTTTCCAGCACCATCTCGGCCACTTGCACGTGGCGCGTGGCCGGCTCGTCGAAGGTCGAGGCCACCACTTCGCCGCGCACCGAGCGCTGCATCTCCGTCACTTCCTCCGGGCGCTCGTCGATCAGCAGCACGATCAGGGTGATGTCGGGATGGTTGGCGGTGATCGCGTGCGCGATGTGCTGCAGGATCACCGACTTGCCCGATTTGGGCGAGGCGACCAAGAGGCCGCGCTGGCCCTTGCCGATCGGCGCGATCAGGTCGATGATGCGGCCGGTGATGTTTTCCTGGCCGTTCATTTCGCGCTCGAGGCGCAGCGGCTCGTTCGGATGCAGCGGGGTCAGGTTCTCGAACAGGATGCGGTGTTTCGACATCTCGGGCGACTCGCCGTTGACCTTGTCGACCTTGACCAGCGCGAAGTAGCGTTCGCCATCCTTCGGGGTGCGCACCTCGCCCTCGATCGAATCGCCCGTGTGCAGGTTGAAGCGGCGGATCTGGGATGGCGAGATGTAGATGTCGTCGGTCGAGGCCATGTAGCTGGCGTCGGGCGAGCGCAGGAAGCCGAAGCCGTCGGGCAGCACTTCGAGGGCGCCGTCGCCGAAAATCTGTTCGCCCGACTTGGCGCGCTTTTTCAGGATCGCGAACATCAGCTCTTGCTTGCGCAGGCGGGCCGCGTTGTCGATATCGAGGCCGATCGCCATCTCCAGCAGGGCCGAGACGTGTAAGGCCTTCAGTTCAGATAAATGCATAGTGTGTTGAGTGTCCCGTGACGGGAATAATGGTAGGGGAGGGGCAGGCGCGGTGTAAATGTGGAGGGGAAAGGAGCTTCCTGTTCCCGGCCAATCAGGCGGCGCGACAGGCGCCTCGCCGCCTAGAACAAATTAGATGTTGCTGTCGATGAAAGAGGTCAGCTGGCCCTTGGCCATGGCGCCCACTTTTTGCGCGGCGACGACGCCGTTTTTGAACAGGATCAGGGTCGGAATGCCGCGGATGCCGAATTTGGCCGGCACGGCCTGGTTGGCGTCGACATCCATCTTGGCGATCAAAATCTTGCCGTCGTATTCCTTGGCGACTTCCTCCAGGATAGGGGCAATCGATTTGCACGGACCGCACCACTCGGCCCAGAAGTCGACCAGCACCGGACGGTCCGATTTGAGGACGTCGGCTTCGAAGGATGCATCGCTGATGTATTTGATATTTTCGCTCATGTTTTTCTCAAATGAGGTGTGGGGGTCAATAATGCCTGGAGATTATGCCATGCTTGCCTGCAGTTGCCGGCCGCGCTTCCTGGGGTAGAACTGGCAGATGGGAACAAATGCACGAAAAGTGTCGGGAAGGCGCAACAAGAGCCGGTCAGGCGGGGATTGATTCAAATAATAACCCATTTTTTGGCGCCGTGTCGATTGATTGCGGAAATTGTTGGCCCGCCTTGCGGTAGGACAAGTTTCAGCGTGGTCGCAACCGGCGGTTACCCATCGTTTGCGCCAACAGGCAATCAAATCCCGATTTCCTCGCGAACCGGAAACAGTAACGCGCGCCGCGCGCGGGGCGGGGCCGCTTTCGCGGGGCGATCGCGCGTCGCCGCGCCGCCGGCCGCGAAAATTTGAAAAACCCCAAGCGCGCTCCTGGCATCGCCCGTATCATTGATGACTTTGATCTGGGGCAAAAAAGCGGATGCTTGAGCTCCGGGTGAATTGGAACGGGCGCGGCGCCCCGCACCTTGGCGGCACTGAATACGAGCACTTCAACCATGCATCACCTTCCCCGGAACCATGAGTTCGCATAAATTGAAATACTGGCGCCTGCTGTTTGCCTTCGGCGCCGCTCTGGCCGCGCTCGCGCCGGCCAGAGCGGCGCCGGCGGGCACCACGGTGGCCGCTGTCGAACTGGAGGAGATGACGTCGCCCGAATTGCGCGAGCGCATCGCGGCCGGCGCGACGACCGTCTTGATTCCGATCGGCGGCACCGAGCAGAACGGTCCCTACATGACGCTTGGCAAGCACAATGTGCGGGCGCGCCTGCTGGCGCGCCAAATCGCCCAGCGCCTGGGCAACGCGGTGGTGGCGCCGGTCGTCGCTTATGTGCCGGAGGGCGCGATCCGGCCACCGGCCGCGCACATGCGTTTCGCCGGCACCATTTCGATTCCCGACGCCACCTTCGAAGCCTTGCTCGAGGCGACCGCGCGCAGCTTGCGGCAACACGGCTTTCGCGACATCGTCTTGCTCGGCGATCATGGCGGCTACCAGAAAAGCGAGGAGCGCGTCGCCGCCCGCCTGAATCGCGAATGGCGCGGCGAGGGCGGGCGGGTGCTGGCGCTGCTCGACTACTACCGCGCCACGCAGACGGTTTATCTGGCCGATCTGCGCGGGCGCGGCTTCGGCGACGCCGAGCTGGGCACGCATGCCGGCCTGGCCGACACCGCGCT
>JACMLV010000567.1 GCA_014379395.1 Burkholderiaceae bacterium | reverse complement strand
CTGGTGGCGCGCCCGCTCGAGCTGCGGCTCGGCGCGCAGCGCTATGTGGCCGGCTATTCCGACCAGCACCACGCGCTGCTCAACGACTGGCACGTCGCCGCGCTCAAGGACGCCGACTTGGCGTTGGAGCCGATCCGCGCCGTCGCCGTCAAGCTGGTCGGGCTCGGTTTCCTGCTGGCGATCCCGATCGTGCTGGCCATCGGCTGGCTGGCGCGCCGGCTGACCGCGCCGATCGAGGGCCTGACCCGGATGGTGTCGGGCATCACCAGCGCGGGCGACCTGGAGCGGCGCGCCGACGTCGCCTCGGCCGACGAGCTGGGCACGCTGGCGCGCACCTTCAACAACATGGCCGAACGCTTGCAGCGCTCGTCGCAGGAGCGCGAAATATTCGTCGCCGAGCTCGAATCTCTGAACAAGTCGCTTGAAACCCGCGTGCAGGAGCGCACCCGGGCGCTGGAGGCGGCGAACGGCGAGCTGACCGGGGCGATCGCCAGCCTGAGGGCGACCCAGGGCCAGCTGGTGCAGTCGGAGAAGATGGCTTCGCTCGGCCAGCTGGTGGCCGGCGTGGCGCACGAGTTGAACAATCCGATCGGCTTCATCTACGCCAACTTCCCGCACCTGGAGGAGTACGCCGCCGAGCTCGCCGGCCTGATCGCGGCGTTGCGCGCGCTGCCGCTCGATCCGGCCAACCGCGCCGAGGCCGAGCGCCTGGTGGCGGCGGCCGACCTGGCCTTCATCGAGGACGACATCGTCAAGATCATCCGCAGCGGCAAGTCGGGCGCGGCGCGCGTCAAGGAGATCGTGTCCTCGCTGCGCAGCTTCTCGCGGCTCGACGAGGCCGAGTTGAAGAGCGTGCTGCTCGAGGACGGCCTGCGCGACACGCTCGCCATCTTGCACCACCGGATCAAGCACGGCGTCGAGGTCAGCCTCGATTTCCGCCTCAACGAGCCGGTCATGTGCCGCGCCGGCCAGATCAACCAGGTGTTCATGAACATCATCTACAACGCGCTCCAGGCCATCGCCGACCAGGGTTCGCTGCGCATCGTCACCGAGCGCGACGGCGAGGCCGCCGTGGTGCGCGTCGCCGACAGCGGCCCCGGCATCGCCCCGGAGGTGATCGGCAAGATCTTCGACCCGTTCTTCACCACCAAGAAGGTGGGCGAGGGCACCGGGCTGGGGTTGTCGATTTCCTACGGCATCATCGAACAGCACGGCGGCCGGCTCGGCGTGGTCAGCGAGTCCGGCCGGGGCACCGAATTTACGATCCGGATCCCGCTGCGCCCGGCGCCGGCGGCCACTTCCGAGAAAGGGAACCCATGATGGACGACCAGAAATTCAGGCTGTTGGTGGTGGATGACGAGGCCGACATCCTCGACACCATCCGGCGCGCGTTCCGGCGCGACTACGAGGTGCTCACCGCCAACTCGGGCCAGGCCGGCATCGACTTGCTGCGCAGCGAGCGGGTCGACTTGGTCATCTCCGACCAGCGCATGCCCGACATCGGCGGCGACGAAGTCCTGAAGTTCGCGCTCGAGCAGCAGCCCGACGCGGTGCGCATCCTGCTGACCGGCTACGCCGACATGGAGTCGCTGGTGCGCTGCGTCAACGAGGCGGCCATCTACAAGTACATCAGCAAGCCGTGGGAGCCGGAGAACCTGCGCCTGACGGTGCTGCGCGCGCTCGAGAGCCTGAGCCTGGAGCGCCGCCTGAAGCGCACCTCGGAACAGTTGAAAAGCGCCTATCAGGACGCGGTCGGCATGCTGTCGGTGGCCTGCGAGGGCAAGGACGAGGACACCGGCTTCCACGTGCAGCGGGTGCAGTTCTACACCGAGGCGCTGGCGCTGGAGCTGGGCCTGGCGCCGGACCAGGCCCAGCACATGGGCGTGATGAGCATCCTGCACGACATCGGCAAGCTGTACATCCCGGACCAGATTTTAAGGAAGCCGGCCAAGCTCGACGCGGCCGAATGGGAGGTGATGCGGCGCCATCCGGAGTTCGGCCTGCGCATCCTGGGCGAGAACCCGTTTTACGCGCTGGCGCGCGAGATCGCGCTGTGCCACCACGAGAGCGTCGACGGCAGCGGCTATCCGGCCGGCCTGCGCGGCGAGGCCATTCCGCTGGCCGCGCGCATCGTCAAGGCGGCCGACGTGTTCGACGCGCTCACCTCGCGCCGGCCGTACAAGGAGCCGTGGCCGGTGCAGCGCGCGATCGCCTTGCTCACCGAGCAAAGCGGGATCGAGTTCGACGCCGGGGTGGTGCGCGGCATGTGCCGCCTGCACGAGCAGGGCAAGCTCGACGCCATCATGCGCAAGTATCACGCCCTCGACCAACTCGAACTGGGCGCGTTCGACGCGCCGCCTCAGGCCCCGCCGGCGTAGCCGTTCTGGCGCCAGGCCTCGTAGACCACCACCGCCACCGTGTTCGACAGGTTCAGGCTGCGGTTGTCGGGCCGCATTGGCAGGCGAATGCGGCGCTCCTGCGCGAACGATTCGCGCAGGGCCGGATCGAGCCCCTTGGTTTCCGAACCGAACACGAACACGTCGCCCGGCTGGAATTGGGCGTTGGCGAACGGCTGCGAACCGCGCGTGGTCAGCGCGAACATGCGCGCCGGGTCGGGCCGGGTGTCGGCCAGGAAGGCGTCCCAGTTCGGGTGCACCTTCATGGTCGCGTAATCGTGATAGTCGAGGCCGGCGCGCTTCATCTTGGCGTCGTCGAGCGGAAAGCCGAGCGGCTCGATCAGGTGCAGCTGGGCGCCGGTGTTGGCGCACAGGCGGATGATGTTGCCCGTGTTGGGCGGGATTTCGGGTTCTACCAGTACGACGTGAAACAAGCTGTTCTCCTAAGTTGAGTTAGCGCGGCGGCGTGCGCGCGAACACCAGATTGGTCACGCGCGCCGCGCCGTAGCGCTTGCAGGTGGCGGCCAGTTCGCCCAGCGTCTGGCCGCTCGTCATGACGTCGTCGACCAGGCCGACGTGGCGTCCGCGCAATAGCGCCGCCGCGTGCGGCGCCAGCGCGAAGGCGCGCGCGATGTTGCTGTGCCGGGCGCTTGGGGCGACCCGGCTTTG
>JACMLV010000566.1 GCA_014379395.1 Burkholderiaceae bacterium | reverse complement strand
GAACTTAGAGAGAGTATGTTGAAATATTTTTACAATAAATCACCGCCCATATTAAATCATGCGGCCAAGGTTTGAGTTTAATCAGGCGATTCGAAATATTCTACAAGTTATTCATATATGCGAATAACTGTGGTTCTCAGGGTGACAATGGGACGCGAAACCACCGTCAGCTATGGGGCGAAACCGGTCAAAAGCGGCAGTTTCGCTATTGACCGCTATCGCTCCGTTCCGATTTTTGGTAAGTCAGCGTGTCTGATGGCTGTTTTTACACATTCCAAACTATTGCCGCGAGCCACTGTTCGCCGATATCTTCGCAGTCATTCAGTACTCTGCATGCGAGATCGTTGAAGTTGCCTTTGCAATTTTCCTATGGCAGCATGTCAAACTGATTGCGCCTCGCTTTAACCTTATTTCACCGTCCACCGGAACGATCATGAAAGACGCCGCCATTCTTTACCCGGTTTTCGCGCTCGCCGCGTGGACGTTGCTGGTGTTGATGCGTTTGGCCGTGACGCGTTTTAGAAGCGAGTTGACGCCGTTTGATTTTGCGATCGGCGAATCCGAGCGGGTGCCGATGAAGGCACGGCTGGCGAACCGCAATTACCAGAATCTGCTGGAGTTGCCGGTCCTGTTTTATGTCGTTTGCCTGCTGCTCTATGTCGGCGATGCGGCGTCGGGGACGGCTGTTTGGCTGGCCTGGGCGTATGTCGTTCTGCGCATGCTGCACAGCCTCGTCCATCTCACCTACAACAACGTGATGCACCGCTTCGCTTTTTTCGCACTCAGCAATTTCTGCTTGCTGGCGCTGTGGATCGCCGCGGCGATGTCGCTCGGCCTCGCTTCTTAACATTTCACGACGGGATATTCATGCACACGCAACAAACGCGCGGCCAACTGCTGCGCGACCTTCATCTGGCCGCGAAAACCTTTCTGATGCCCAATGCGTGGGATGGCGGCAGCGCGCGCATGCTCGCCTCGCACGGCTTTCCGGCCATCGCCACCACCAGCGCGGGCATCGCCTTTTCGCTCGGCTTGCCGGACTACGCCGGCGCGGTGTCGCGCGCGGACATGCTCGATTCCATCGGGCGCGTGGTGCGCGCCGTTGTCGTGCCGGTGAGTGCCGATCTGGAAGCCGGTTACGGCGTCGAGCCGGGGCAGGTGGCCGAGACCATCACGCTGGCGATCGCCACCGGTGCGGTCGGCGGCAATATCGAGGACTTCACGGGCGATGCCGCCGCGCCTCTGTTCGACGCCGCGCTGGCGGCCGACAGAATCCGCGCGGCGCGCGTTGCGGCGGATAACAGCGGGATTCCCTTCATGCTGACCGGGCGCACCGATTGCTATCTGGCCGGCCTCGATCAGCCGTTCGCGCAGGCGGTGCGGCGCGCGAATCTGTATCGGGAGGCGGGCGCCGATTGCCTGTTCGTGCCGGGCGCGGCCGATCCGAAGGTGATCGCCGAGCTGGTCAGGGAGATCGACGGCCCGCTGACGGTGGTGATGGGGCTGAAGGGCGCGAGCCTGACGGTGGCCCAGCTGGAGGACTTGGGCGTGCGCCGCATCACCATCGGCGGCAGCCTGGCGCGCGCGACCTATGGCTTGATCCGGCAGGCGGCGCGGGAGATGGCGCTGGACGGCACGTTCCATTACGCCGGCGGGCAGATTCCGGACGCCGAGTTGTGCGCGTTCTTCGCGCGCCATCGGGATCAAGCGCCAACGGATTAACAGCCGCGTTCCGACTCTGCTGCGTGCGCCCGCGGTCGGACGAGGGCGCACGTTTGCGCCGCGATTGCCCAGCCGGGTCCGGCGTCCGTTTATGCGTTGACGCGAGCGTCGGGCGCGTGGCGCACCGTGCCGTACAGAACACGGCTTTTGACCTCTCCCGTGCTAGACTTTTCGGCCAAAAGTGAGGAGGCTTCATGATTCGTCGATCTGGGAACGAGGTGTTGTATTCACCTATTACGTATGTTTTTGAAAATGAAAAGGACGCCGAGGGGTTCCTTCATTGTGTCAAGGGCGTTGGCGGCCGCCCGTGGGCGTGCGCCGTTCAATGGCGCTGCGTGAAGCAATTCAGGCAAGAACGCAATCAGGCGCCGGGTACTGAAAAGTAATGGCGTCGATCCTTCTTGCACAGCGAATGCAAGCCGAGATCGGGATGTTGGAAGATCGAGGGCCGCACCTTGCAATGAAGAGTGTGGCACTCGTTTTTCATGGCGATCTTTATCTGAAGAGTAAAATCAGAACAATGATCAGTACGATGGTTCCGACGCCTATATACATTTGAATTCCCTCCCGGTTGTGCCGATTCTATCCATGCCTGCGGATCGGGCCGGCGTCAACATTCATGGCGGCAGCCAAAAAATCAAGGTCGCGCGCCATGTCATGCCGAATCGCTTCAATAAAAATATGAATTGCTATTGGTATTAAAGCGGCGCGTTTTGATACGCCTTGATGCCGTAATAGGAATGCAATTCGTTGACCCATGCGGCATCGTTCATGTCCGGCCACGCGTCTTTCTCAAAGCCCGGCGCGTTGACGAGATGGGGTATTTCGACGTTGAGCACGAAGCGTTTGTTCACCGTGTCAAGCGTCAGCGCCGTCCATGGCACGGCAAACAGTTTGTCCCCCACGCCCATGAATCCACCGAACGACATGACAGCGTAGGCGACTTTCCCGGTGCGCATATCGAGCATGATCTCCTTAATGGAGCCCAAGTCTTCCGATTCGTGATTGATGACCTCTTCGCCAATCAGTGTCTTGGCACCCATGAGGTACGGGCCGGGTCCTGTGTGGGATTTATAGATGCCGAAGGTGTCGTTTTCCAGATAACTCATAATTTATTCTCCCAGTGAAAAAACCAGAATATTATTTTCAACGCGTGGCGTATGTTCGGAGACGAACTTAATTCGCGACTGGCAAATATTTTCAAATTTATATGTTGCGTGCGGCTCCGTACATATGGGACGAGTTTTTGAGTTCAATCTATGGCGATATGAATCGAATAATAGATTCTGTGTGCGGTAATTTTCACCTGTTTTCCCGGGCTATTGCACGGGAAATCGCGTGGGATATTTTATGATTGCGAAGAAGATGACTGCCATAACTGAAATCGATGTGACTTCGGAAGGGACAATCAATGTCATGGCCGATGCGAAAATCGAAGATCTCGTTCGCGACAAGGAAAGCGCGGCGAGAGGAATGCTATCCATTGGTCAAGTTGTGACGATGTTGGGGACGCTCATTCATCGAGGCTGTTTTTCTTTGAGCAAGGCGCCGATAGACCAAGCCGAAGAAGCCCGGACAGCCGAAGTCGGGGCGGCCTCGTCGTCGATGCAAGAAATGGCGCAGCCGGAATTTTCACTCGGCACCGGCGCGATCCGGGGTGCGGCGGAAGTGGCGGCTTGCCCGGTGCTCTGCAAAGTTGTCCGGATCTGGTCGGCAGACCACGCAAGTGGCAGGGATGTGAGTCAGTCGCCGTCCAATCTTGGTTAAGCGGCGTTGCGTGGCGTTGTAGATCGTGCACGGCGTCAGTGGCATGCCGGGCTTCCGGCACGAACCGGCCGGCTCGTCGAGCAGGCCTTGGCGCGGGGCCGGCGCGCGAGCTGGTCCGGAATGGTCTCGATGGTGGCGCCGTCCCGCGCCAGCAGGCCCTCCGATGGCCGATGGCGCCCCCCGTTCATGGCCGCGCCAGCCCCCGAAACGGGCGTCAGCGGCGATAATAGGCGTTGGCGCGCAACGTCCCGGCCCGCTCTTTCATCCATCGGAACAACATGACAACGACCGTCGCACCCGGTTTTCTGATCTTGCATGGCAATCAATTGGAACAGTTGCGCGCCGCCGTCTTCGAATGGCTGCGCAACAATCCGCTCGGGCCGCTCGAATCGGAGATTTTCCTGGTGCAGTCGAACGGCGTGGCCGAGTGGCTCAAGATCGCGCTGGCCGAGGAGATCGGCGTGTGCGCGGCGACCCGCGTGGCGCTGCCGGCGCGCTTTCTGTGGGACACCTATCGCGCCATGCTGGGCCGCGAGCGGGTGCCGGGCCGCTCCGCCTTCGACAAGGCGCCGCTGACCTGGCGCCTGATGCGGCTGTTGCCGGCGCTGCTGGACGGGCCGGCCTTCGCGCCGCTGCGCCACTTCCTCGGCGACGGCGATCCGGAGCGCCGCCTGCAACTGGCCGAGCGGCTGTCCGACTTGTTCGACCAGTACCAGGTTTATCGGGCCGACTGGCTCGACGACTGGGCCGCCGGGCGCGACCAGCTGCGCACCGCGCGCGGCGAGGCCTTCGCGCTCAAGCCGGATCAGTTGTGGCAGGCGCAGTTGTGGCGCGCCGTGATCGCCAGCGTGCCGGAGGCGCAGCGCGACCTTGGCCGCGTCACCGTGCACGACGAATTCCTGCGCGCGGTCGACAGCGGCGCGAAGCCGAGCGCGCGCCTGCCGCGGCGGGTGGTGCTGTTCGGCGTGTCGGCGCTGCCGTACCAGAGCCTGCAGGCGCTGGCGGCGCTCTCCAAATACAGCCAGGTGCTGGTCGCGGTGCCCAATCCGTGCCAGTTCTATTGGGGCGACATCATCGAGGGGCGCGACCTCCTGCGCGCCGCGCATCAGCGCCAGCCGGCGCGCAACGGGCAGGATCTGGGCGCCATCGCGCTCGAAGAGCTGCACGCGCACAGCCATCCGCTCTTGGCGAGCTGGGGCCGGCAGGGGCGCGATTTTATTCGCATGCTCGACGAGTTCGACGTGGCGGCGGCCGCCGCCGGCCGGCCCGACAATCTGCGCATCGACTTGTTCAGCGACGACGAGGGAGATGAGGCGAGCCTGCTGGCGCAGGTGCAGGGCGCGATCCGCGACCTGCGTCCGCTGGCCGAGCACGCGCGCACGGCGCCGGCGGCGCTGGACCGCTCGATCGAATTCCACGTCGCCCACAGCGTGCAGCGCGAGGTCGAGGTGCTGCACGACCAGCTGCTGGCGATGTTCGGCGCGAACCCGACGCTGCGCCCGCGCGACGTGGTGGTGATGGTGCCCGACATCGACACCTTCACCGCCGCGATCCACGCCGTCTTCGCCCAGCAAAAGCGCGGCAGTGCGCGCTTCATCCCGTTCGAGATCGGCGACGTCAAGGACCGCAGCGTCAATCCGCTCTTGGTGGCGCTGGAATGGCTGCTGCGCCTGCCGCAGCAGCGCTGCCGCCAGAGCGAGGTGCGCGACCTGCTGGACGTGCCGGCGCTGGCCGCGCGCTTCGGCCTCGACCTGGAGGACTTGTTTACGCTGGGCGCGTGGATCGAGGGCGCCGGCGTGCGCTGGGGCCTCGACCAGGCGCATCGCGAGGGGCTTGGCCTGGGCGCGGCGGGCGAACAGAACGCGTGGATTTTCGGCGTGCGGCGCATGCTGCTCGGCTACGCCAGCGGCGCGGGCGCCAGCTTCAACGGCATCGAACCGTATGCCGAGGTGGGCGGGCTGGACGCCGCGCTGGCGGGTTCCTTGGCGCAGCTGGTCGAGGCGCTGCTGCACTGGCGCGCCGCGCT
>JACMLV010000565.1 GCA_014379395.1 Burkholderiaceae bacterium | reverse complement strand
TTCGCCTATCACGCGACGATGCCGACCGACGCGCTCAAGGCCTTGCGCGACGTGATGGCCGAGACCCGCGCCTACGGCTTCGACAAGGTGCGCGCCGAGCAGCAGGAGCTGGGCGACAAGGTGCGCGCGCTGCTGGAGGCCAAGGGTTTCAAGAGCGTGGCGGCGGCCGGCTTCCAGGCGCCGGGCGTGGTGGTCAGCTACACCGACGACGACGGCATCCGCTCGGCCAAGAAGTTCGCCGATGCCGGCTTGCAGGCCGCCGCCGGGGTGCCGCTGCAATGCGACGAGCCGGACGATTTCAAGACCTTCCGCATCGGCCTGTTTGGCCTGGACAAGCTGCACAACGTCGCGCGCACGGTCGCCAGCCTGGACAAGGCGCTGAACGGGATGCTGTAAATGCCGCGCGCGATCGACCGACCCGCTGCGCAGGCGGATGACGGGGCGTCCGTCATCTCGGTCGCGCAGCTGACCAAGACCTACGCGTCGGGGCTGGCGGCGCTCAAGGGGATCGACCTGGAGATCCGCCGCGGCGAGATCCTGGCCTTGCTGGGGCCGAACGGCGCCGGCAAGACGACCTTGATCAGCATCGTGTGCGGGATCGTCACGCCCAGTTCGGGCACGGTCCTGGTCGACGGCCACGATATTTTGAAAGACTACCGCGCCGCGCGCAGCAAGATCGGGCTGGTGCCGCAGGAGCTCAGCACCGATTCGTTCGAGACGGTGTGGAACACGGTCAGTTTCAGCCGCGGCTTGTTCGGGCGCGCGCCCGACCCGGCCTTCATCGAGCAGTTGCTGCGCGACTTGTCGCTGTGGGACAAGCGCAACACGAAGATCATGCTGTTGTCGGGCGGGATGAAGCGGCGCGTGATGATCGCCAAGGCGCTGTCGCACCAGCCGGAAATCCTGTTCCTCGACGAGCCGACCGCCGGCGTCGACGTCGAGCTGCGGCGCGACATGTGGACGCTGGTGCGCGGCCTGCGCGAGAGCGGCGTGACGATCATCCTGACGACGCATTACATCGACGAGGCCGAGGAGATGGCCGACCGGATCGGCGTGATCAGCAAGGGCGAGCTGATTCTGGTGGAGGAGAAGGGCGCGTTGATGAAAAAGCTGGGCAAGAAGCAGTTGACGCTGAACCTGAGCCGGCCTATGGCGGCGCTGCCGCCCGAACTGGCCGAGTGGAACTTGCAGCTGAAGGCCGGCGGCGCCGAACTCGAATACAGCTTCGACACCAAGGCCGAGCGCAGCGGGATCGACGCCTTGCTGCGGCGGCTGAGCGAGCTGGGCGTCGAGTTCAAGGATTTGAACACCCGCCAGAGTTCGTTGGAGGATATCTTTGTGAGCCTGGTCAGCGAGCGCAAGGGAGCGGCGCGATGAGCGGCCTGGCTTTCAACCGGCATGGCGTGCTGGCGATTTACCGCTTCGAGATGGCGCGCGCGCGGCGCACGCTGTGGCAGAGCGTGGTCACGCCGGTGATCACGACCTCGCTGTACTTCATCGTGTTCGGCGCGGCGATCGGTTCGCGCATGACGCAGGTCGACGGCGTGCCCTATGGCGCCTTCATCGTGCCGGGGCTGATCATGCTGTCGCTGTTCACGCAGAGCATTTTCAACGCCTCCTTCGGCATCTTCTTCCCGAAGTTCACCGGCACAATTTATGAGCTGCTGTCGGCGCCGATTTCTCCGTTCGAGATCGTGCTGGCCTATGTCGGCGCGGCGGCCACCAAGTCGGTCGTGCTCGGGCTGGTGATTCTGGTGACGGCCAATCTGTTCGTGCCGGTGCATATCCTGCATCCGCTGTGGATGATCGCGTTTCTGCTGCTGACGGCGGTCACCTTCAGCATGTTCGGCTTCGTCATCGGCATCTGGGCCAAGGGCTTCGAGGAGCTGCAATTCATCCCGATGCTGATCATCACGCCGCTGACCTTCCTCGGCGGCGCGTTCTATTCGATCTCGATGCTCTCGCCGGTGTGGCGCACGGTGACGCTGTTCAATCCGGTGGTGTATCTGATCAGCGGCTTTCGCTGGAGCTTTTACGGCACCGCCGACGTCGGCGTCGAACTGAGCCTGGCGATGGCGCTCGGCTTCTTCTTCCTGTGCCTGGGCGCGGTGTCGTGGATTTTCAAAACCGGGTATCGGCTCAAAAGCTGAGCCGGGAAACGCCACCGTGACCGAGAACGGTAGGGGGGCGGGGCCGTGAACTGAGCCCCGAAAGTTGGACTTCAACTTTCGGGGTTTTTTTTATTGCCGCCTCGGGTTCCGGCTCACGGTGCGTTCCGCGCCACCGTGACCGAGTCAATTTAGCCGCCCAGCGAGTCCCAGCCGCTCCAGCCGTGTCGGGCGCGGTCGGCCCGAAGTGCCAGAGCGCCGTCGCCGTCGCGGGCGAACACTTCCATACGCCCGCCCTAAGACCGACACATTTCCATGTAGAGCGCCTCCAGCGCGCGCACGTAGCTCGGCGCGTCCATCAGCGGCGATTGTTGGAGCCGCGCGCGCAGGGTGGGCCTGAGCTGGCCGAGCCGTTCGACGTCGCCGCCCATTTGCGTGGCGATCCGG
>JACMLV010000564.1 GCA_014379395.1 Burkholderiaceae bacterium | reverse complement strand
CGCACGCTGGCCCTGCTGCTGGGCGACGTCGAATCGCGCCCGACCGTGCTGGCGCTGCGCGCCTTGCAGCCGGCCTTGAAGGCGGCCGACGTGCGGGTGCGCGTGATTCCGGCCAGCGGCATGACGGCGGAGGACCGCGAGGCGCTCGCTTCCGCCGACGTGGCGCTGGTCAACGTGCGCTCGACCCAGCTGGTGCAGGGCATCAAGCCGCAATTGCAGCGCCTGCAACGCGCCGGCCGGCCGGTGCTGGCGGTCGGCGCCACGATCGACGACGAGCAGCGCGCGCTCGGCATCACGCTGGACGCCAAGGCGCAGGAGTATTACCGCGCCGGCGGCGTCGAGAACATGGGCGGCCTGCTGCGCCATGTGCTGCGCAGCCGCTTCAAGGCCGATGTCGCCGTGCCGCCGGTGCAGGCGATGCCGGAGGTCGGGCTGTACGACGTCGACAGCAACCGCACCAGTTCCGGCTTCGAGCAATACCGGCGCGACTACGCCCACTATCAACCGGGCAAGCCGTGGATCGGCGTGATGTTTTATCGCTCCAGCCTGGTTTCCGGCCAGACCCTGCCGCTGGCGGCCATCGTCGCCCGGCTGGAAAAGGCCGGCTACAACGTGGCGCCGGCGTTCGGCTATCCGTACGAGGTGCCGCTGCGCTATTTCCTCGACGAGGCCGGCAAGGCGCGCGTCGAGCTGATCGTCGCGCTCGGCATGAAGGTGGGTGGCAACGGCGCCACCGGCGCCGTGCTCGACAAGATCGGCGTGCCGGCCATCAACGCCATCACCTTGAGCCAGCAGAGCGCGGCCCAGTGGCGGGAGTCGAAGACCGGGCTCGACATCATCGAGCGCACCTGGCAGTTGGCCGGCGCCGAGCTCGCCGGCCTGATCCAGCCGACCGTGGTCGCCAGCCGCGAGCGCGTCCAAGACGCCCACACCGGGCTGGCCTATGTCGAGGAGCAGCCGATTCTTGAGCGCATCGAGCGGCTGACGGCGCGGATCGACGCCTGGCTGGCGCTGCGCCACAAGCCGAACCCGGAAAAGCGGGTCGTGATGCTCTACTACAATTATCCGCACGGCTCGGAAACCATCGGCGCGGCCTATCTGAACGTGCTGCCGGAGAGCCTGTGGCAGATGGCGCAGCGGCTCCAGGCCGACGGCTACAAAACCGCCGACGCCAAGACGCATTTTCCGGCGGACAAGCGCGCCTTGCAGGACGACATCCAGCGTTACGGCAATTACCCGGCCAAGGGCGGCAAGGAATTCTTGAGCGGGCTGGCGCAGCTGGCCGCCAGCGGCGAGGCCTTGCTGGTGCCGCTGGCCGACTATCAGCGCTGGTACGACAAGCTGCCGGCGCCGTTGCGCGCGGCGATCGAGAAATCGTGGGGCAAGCCGGAGCGGGCCTCCCTGCTGTGGCGCGACGCCAAGGGCGAGGCGCAGTTCGTGTTTCCGGCGCGCCGCTACGGCAATCTAATGATGGCGCCGCAGCCGGGCCGGGCCTGGGAGCAGAACCTGGAAAAGCTGCACAACGACGTCAGCCTGCCGCCCAGCCACGAATACATCGCCTTCTATCTGTGGATGCAACATGGCTACCAGGCCAACGCGGTGCTGCACATCGGCACCCACGGCACCCATGAATGGCTGAGCGGCAAGGAGGTCGGCTTGTCCGAGACCGACCCGACCGAGGCCTTGATCGGCGCGCTGCCTAATATATATCCGTATGTGATGGACGACGTCGGCGAGGGCTTGCAGGCCAAGCGGCGCGGCATGGCCACCATCGTCGACCACATGACGCCGCCGTTCGACATCGCAGGCCTGAACCCGGACCTGCGCGAACTGGGCGCGCTGCTCAACGACCACCGCGTGGCGACCCAGAAAAGCCCGCTGCTCGCGGCCGGCCACCTGAGCGCGCTGAACCGGCTGGCCGCCAAGAGCGGCGTGCTCAAGGACATGGGCCTGAAGGCGATCACCAGCGAGGCCGACTTGGAGGCGCTGGAGGAATATCTGGACGACACCTCGAACAAGCTGACCCCGTTCGGCCTGCACACCTTCGGCGTGGCGCCCGACGCCAAGATGCGCAACGCGACCGCGCGCGCGGTGGTCAGCCTGGACACTAATTTAAGCGACGAGCAGCGCGCCGCCCGCGTGGCCAAGCTGGAGAAGGAGATCGAGCAAAGCGCGGCGCTGGAGCTGGAGCGCCTGAGCCAGGCGCTGGCCGGGCGCTACATTCCGAGCGGGCCGAGCGCGGATCTGGTGCGCAACCCGGACGCGCTGCCGACCGGGCGCAACTTCTACGGCCTCGACCCGGCCCGCATCCCGAGCCGCACCACCTACGAGCAGGGCGCCAAGCTGGCGCAGCAACTGGTCATGGACTACCGCAAGCGCCACGGCGCCTACCCCGACAAGCTGAGCATCAATTTGTGGGGCGTGGAAACCTCGCGCCACGAGGGTGTGATGGAGGCGCAGGTGCTGGCCTTGATGGGTATCCGTCCGACCTGGGACGAGCGTGGCCGCGTGGTCGGCGTCGAGCCGGTCCCGCGCGCCGAACTGGGGCGGCCGCGGGTGGACGTGACGATGATCTCGTCGGGCCTGTTCCGCGACCTGTTCGGCAACTTGCTGACCCTGCTCGACCAGGCCGCCCAGCTGGCCCAGAAGCAGGACGAGGCCGACAATCCGCTGCGCGAGCACAGCCGCAAGATCGCCGCCGGCCTGCGCCAGCGCGGCGTCGCCGAGGCGCAGGCCGACAAGCTGGCCAGCGTGCGTATTTTTGGGTTGCCGAGCGGCGGCTACGGCACCAACATCGAAAAGCTGATCCCGCTGTCGAACGTGTGGAAAAACGAGAAGCAGGTGGCCGAGGTCTTCATCAACCGCATGAGTCATCCGTTCGGCCAGGGCTACTGGGGCGACGACCTGGAGGGGGGCAACGACGCCGCGCTGCGCCATGACTTGTTCAAGCAGGCGCTGTCGGGCAGCAAGATCGCGCTGCACAGCCGTTCGAGCAACCTGTTCGCCACCTTGGACAACGACGACTTCTTCCAGTACCTGGGCGGCACCGCGATGGCGATCCGCATGATCGACGGCAAGACGCCGGAGGTGTTGGTGAGCGACTTGTCGAACCCGCGCCGGCCGCGCCAGACCAGCCTGGAGAAATACATGGGCCAGGAATTGCAGACGCGCTACCTGAACCCGCGCTGGGCCGACGGCATGCTGCGCGAGGGCTACGCCGGGGCGCGCTACATCAACCGCGTGGTCGATTACCTGTGGGCCTGGCAGGTGACGGTGCCGGAGGCGGTCGACGCCGGCAAATGGCAGCGCATGTACGACACCTACATCGCCGACCGCCACGGCCTGAACGTGCGCGAGCGCTTCAAGGGCAGCGGCAACCTGCGCGCCTACCAGGCCATCACGGATCGTATGCTGAGCGCGATCGAGCGCGGCTACTGGCGGCCGTCGGACGCGGTGCGGCAGGAGTTGAACCGGCAGAACACGCAGGCGATCAGCGAGGCCGGCATCGCCTGCGGGGCCGACGCGTGCAGCCACGCCACCTTGCGCCAGGCGCCGAACCTGCTGGCGCAAACTTCGCCGGCGGTGCGCGCCGCCGTGGCGGCTGCT
>JACMLV010000563.1 GCA_014379395.1 Burkholderiaceae bacterium | reverse complement strand
GCGCGCTCCTGCGGCGGCGCGCCGCGGCGCGGGCCGGCGCCGTCATGGCGCCAGTCGAGCCGGCGCCGATGCTCGGGCGAGACGCGGTACGCCGGCGCATAGGTGTCGCGCGGCGACAGCGGGAACCAGCCGACGCCGGGGCCGCTGTGCCGGCCGCCGCGCGCGGCGAACGGCACTTGCCCCAGCGCCCCGCCAACCCAGCCCACCAGCGCCGGCGACCAGGCCGGGCGCGCCATGCGCCCCGGCGCCCAGCTCCAGCGCTGGCCGACCAGCACCCAGCGCCCGTAATGCGAAGGCGCGTAGCCCCACGGGGCGTCGTCGACCCAGGTCCAACCCCACGGCTGGAGAAAGGTCCAGCGCCCGTAGCGATAGGGCGCCCAGCCGGACGGCAGTTCGCGCGGCTGCCACAGCGCGCCGTAGTCGGGATCGACGCGCCAGTTGCCGTAGCGGTCCAGCTCCTCGTAGCCGGTCACGCTCTGGCTGACATAGCGCAGCGCCGGGGTGTCGGCCAGTTGCGGCCAGTTGTCGAAGGCGTCGCGGCGCAGGGCGCCCAGATGCAAATCGTCAACGCCGATTTCGGCCCGCCGGCCGGGTTCGATCGTCGTCGACGAGCCGCCGCCCTCGACCTCGGCCCGGCCCGCGAGGACGCCGACCACGCTCATATCGCGCCGGGCGTCGACGCGCAGCCAGCCCGGCTGCGTCAGCGTGACGCGGGCCAGGTCGGTGCGCAACTCGAAGCCGCGCAGCATCTCGGGATCGACGATGCGCACGGCGGCGCTGCCGTAGTTCAGGCGCAGGCGGAAGTTGTCGTCGTCGAGCCGGGTCACTTCCAGCTCGGAGTCGGCGGCCAGGCGCACGGCCGCCGCGCCGACCCGGAATTCGGCCAGCGCGCCGCGCTCGGTGACGATGCGGCTGTCGTTCGTCACCGGCCAGTTCAGCAGCGCCTGACCGGCGTCCTGGTTGCCGTCGGTGGCCAGCGCGACCTGGCCCTCGGCCAAGGAAATGCGGCCGACCAGCGCCGGCGGATCGGCCAGCGCCAACCCGGGGGCGGTCAGGGCCAGCGCGATGAATGTCTTGAGCAGGAGAGGGCGCATGATTGGTCTGCGATCTGTATAAAAGGTCAGCCGGCGGTTCCGGCCCACCAATGAAGTTAAGGCCCCGGCGGCGGCGCCGGCAACCGCGCTTACAAATGTTTGCACCTGGACTGGCCCGCGGCTTTACCCGAGGTTTTATCCAGGGCGTTAACCGGACGGGCGGCGTCAGGCCTGGCTGCCGCGCTTGACGAAGAACAGCCCGGCCCCGACCGCCATCAGCAGGCCGCCGAAAAAGCGGTTTTGCTTGCGGATCGCGGCGGCGTCGCGGAAATAGCGCTGCATCGAGGCCGCCAGCGCCGCGTAGCTGTGCATCACCATCAAGTCGATCGCGCACATCGTCACGCACAGGATCGCCAATTGCGGCAGCAGGGGCCGGCTCTGGGTGATGAATTGCGGCAGCACGGCGACCATGAAGATGATGCCCTTCGGATTGGTCAGATTGGTCAGCATGCCGGTCAGGAAGCGCCGCTTCACCGATGGCTGCGGGCCGGCGGCCGCTTGCGGGTCGAGCGCGCCGGCGGCCACGCCGGTGCCCACTTTCGCGCGCCATTGCTCGAGCCCGAGGTAGATCAGGTACAGCGCGCCCGCCGTCTTGACCAGGTTGAAGGCCAGTTCGGAGGCCAACAGCAGCGAGCCGATGCCGGCGCCGGCGATCAGCAAGATGACGATCAGGCCGGCCTGCAGGCCGAGGATGGTCGCGCTGGTGCGGCGCACGCCGTACGACAGGCCGTGCGACATCGACAGCACGGCGCCCGAGCCGGGCGAGATGGCGATCAGGCAGGCGGCGGCGACGAAGGTGATCCAGGTGGTGAAGTTCATGATGGCGGGCGGGTGGGTGGGGGACGAGCTTTCGATTCTACACGCCAACACGCGGCGCCCGGCGGCGGGCCGGGCGATGCGGTAACATCGCCGCCATCGCATTCAAAACCAATCCGACCAGCCGAGGCCTCCTTGAACCATTTTTCCCACTTCCCCTGCCACCGCCTGCCGCGCGCGCGCGTCCAAATTTGCATGGCGGGGCGCTGACATGGCGACCAGTCTGCTAGCCCTGCTCGACGACATCGCCAGCGTCCTCGACGACATCGCCATGATGAGCAAGATCGCCGCCAAGAAAACCGCCGGCGTGCTCGGCGACGACCTCGCGCTCAACGCCCAGCAGGTCTCCGGCGTGCACGCCGACCGCGAGCTGCCGGTGGTGTGGGCGGTCGCCAAGGGTTCGCTGCGCAACAAGGCGATCCTGGTGCCGTCGGCGCTGGCCATCAGCGCCTTCGCGCCGTGGGCCATCACGCCGCTGCTGATGCTCGGCGGGCTCTACCTGTGTTACGAGGGCTGCGAGAAGCTGTTCCACTCGCTGTCGCACGGCGACGCGGACGAGGAAGCCCGGCACCGCGCCGCCGTGGTGGCGGCGCTGGCCGACCCGGCCGCCGATCTGGTCGCGCTCGAGCGCGACAAGATCGGCGGCGCGATCCGCACCGACTTCGTGCTGTCGGCCGAAATCATCGTCATCGCGCTCGGCACCGTGGCCGGCGCGCCGTTCGGGCAGCAGGTCGCCGTGGTCAGCGCGATCGCGCTGGCGATGACGGTCGGCGTGTACGCGCTGGTGGCCGGCATCGTCAAGCTCGACGACGCCGGCCTGTACCTGAGCCAGCGTTCGGTCGGCGCCGCCCGCGCGCTCGCCGACGAGCTGCTGTTCGGCAAGCTCGCCAACGGCGGCCGCGTGACG
>JACMLV010000562.1 GCA_014379395.1 Burkholderiaceae bacterium | reverse complement strand
AGGTCGCGCGCGGTCAGGGGCTGGGCCACGCCCACGCCGCCAGCGGCCAGGTTGCCGCGGATTTCGTCGCCCTGCGGGATGCGCGCCAGCGCGAACGGCACCGGCTTGCCGCCGATGACGAGGATGCGCTTGTCGCCCTTGGCGATGGCGGGAATGTAGCGCTGCGCCATGATGGTGCGGCTGCCGTTGGCCGTCAGCGTCTCGACGATGGCGCCCAGGTTCAGGCCGTCGGACTGGACCCGGAACACGCCGGCCCCGCCCATGCCGTCGAGCGGCTTGAAGATGACGTCCTGGTGGTGCGCGTGGAACTGGCGCAGCCGCGCCTCGCTGGAGGTGACCAGGGTCGGCGCGGTGAACTGGGGGAACTGGGCGATGGCCAGCTTTTCATTGTTGTCGCGGATCGCCGCCGGCTTGTTGAACACGCGCGCGCCCTGCCGCTCGGCCAGCTCGAGCAGATAGGTGGCGTACACGTATTCCATGTCGAACGGCGGGTCCTTGCGCTGGATGACGGCGTCGAACTCGCCCAGCGGCGTCTCGTGCGCCAGCTCGGCGCGAAACCAGTCGTGGGCGTCGCCGGTGAGCGTGATGCGGCGCGCGTTGGCGCTGACCACGCCGGCGTCGAGCGCCATGTCGGCCGGCTCGAAGGCGAACACCGCGTGACCGCGCCGGGCCGCCTCGGCCATCATGGCGTAGGTCGAATCCTTGTAGGTCTTGAAACCGGTCAAAGGGTCGGCGAGGAAAGCGATTTGCATGGGACATCCAATTGGAGTAATGCCTGATTTTAGCCGAGATTGGAGCGCCCCGCCCATTCTGTCGAGGCCGCCTCGCCTGTCGCGCCGGCTTGGCGAGCTGGCAACGCCCGGCCGGCGCGGCGCTGAAGCGAGGAGCTTTGCGACACGCTGACGCGGGGCGCTAGCGCGGTCGCTTACGCGAGGCGCTTACGCGGGGCGCTTACGCGAGGCGCTTACGCGGGGCGCTTACGCGGGGCGCTTACGCGAGGGCTAATACACCTCGGGATTGGGATCGGTGCGTTCCATCTCGAGCGAGGCGGCCAGCAGGGCCAGCCGGGCGACGACGCCGTACACGTAAAACCGGTTCGGCGCGGCGCTGCCGGGATTGGCCTTCGGGTCGGGCAACGTGTGCTGCTGGGTGAACGCCAGCGGTACGAACTGCGAGCCCGGCGCGTTCAGGTTCTGGTCGACGCCGCGCTCGGCGTGGACGCGATAAAAACCGCCCACCACGTAGCGGTCGATCATGTACACGACCGGCTCGGCCACCGCCTCCTGGACGGTCTCGAAAGTGGGCACGCCCTCTTGCAAGATGACGTCGTGCACCTCCTGGCCGTCCTTGATGACCGACATCTTGTTGCGCTGCTTGCGCGACAGTTCGCGCACTTCGGCCGCGTCCCTGACTGTCATGACGCCCATGCCGTAGGTGCCGGCGTCGGGCTTGACGATGACGAACGGCTTTTCCTTGATGCCGTATTCCTTGTATTTCTTGCGGATTTTCGCCAGCAGCACGTCGACGTTGTTGACCAGGCAGTCTTCGCCGCTGCCGTCGTGGAAGTTGATGTCGCCGCATTTGTTGAAAAACGGATTGAGCATCCACGGGTCGACGTCGATCAGCTTGCCGAATTTCTTGGCCACGTCGTCGTAGGCGGCGAAGTGGTTGCTCTTGCGCCGCAACGCCCAGCCGGCGTGCAGCGGCGGCAGCAGGCTCTGCTCGTGCAAGTCTTCGAGGATGGCGGGAATGCCGGCCGAGAGGTCGTTGTTGAGCAAGATGGTGCAAGGATCGAAGTCCTTCAGCCCCAGCCGGCGGCCGTTGTTGAGCCGCACCAAGGGTTCGATGACGAGCATATTGCCGTCGGGCAGGGCGAGCGGGGTCGGCTCGGTGATCTCCGGGGACAGCGAGCCAAGCCGCACGTGCAGGCCGGTCTGGCGAAAAATCTGCATCAGGCGCGCGACGTTTTGCAGATAGTGGGGATTGCGGGTGTGGCTCTCGGGAATGAGCAGCAGGTTGCGCGCGTCCGGGCAATATTTGTCGATCGCCGCCATCGCCGCCTGCACCGACAGCGGCAGCATTTCGGTGGCGAGGTTGTTGAAGCCGCCCGGGAACAGATTGGTGTCGACCGGCGCCAGCTTGTAGCCGGCGTTGCGCAAATCGACCGAGCAATAAAACGGAGGCGTGTGCTCTTGCCACTCCAGCCGGAACCAGCGCTCAATGGCCGGGGTGGCGGCCAGGATTTTCTTTTCCAGTTCGAGCAGCGGTCCGTTCTGGGCCGTGACAAGGTGGGGAACCATGGTGACTTCCTTAAATGATATACCACACAGAAACATCAATAGCCCCGTGGCAAGCACCTAAATCGGGGCGGCGAGCGTTGTTTTAAAGCCCTCAATACAAAAAAGGCGCCCACTGGGGGCGCCTTCGACTAGCCCGCTTGCGCGGGCCGGTGCACAAGATCAGGAATGGTAAGCCGACTCGCCGTGGCTGGTGATGTCGAGGCCTTCGCGTTCCGCTTCTTCCGGCACGCGCAGACCGATCACCAGATCAACCAGCTTGTAGGCGACGACCGAAACGACGGCCGACCAGATGATCGTGGTGCCAACCGCCTGGGCCTGCGCCCAGACCTGGCCGCCGATCGAATACGGATCAGCCGACAGGGTGTTGGTCACGTAGTCGAACAAGCCTTGACCGCCCAGTTGCGGCGCGGCGAACACGCCGGTCAGCAAGGCGCCCAGGATGCCGCCGACGCCGTGCACGCCGAACACGTCGAGCGAATCGTCGGCGCCGATCAGGCGTTTCAGGCCGTTCACGCCCCACAGGCAGATAATACCAGCGAGCAAGCCAAGAACCAAGGCGCCCATCGGGCCGACAAAGCCGCAAGCCGGGGTGACGGCAACCAGGCCGGCAACCGCGCCGGACGCGCCGCCCAGCATCGATGGCTTGCCTTTGGCGATCCACTCGCCGAACACCCACGATACCGTGGCGGCCGCAGTGGCCAGCAGGGTGTTGATGAATGCCAGCCCGGCGATGTCGCCCGCTTCCAGCGCCGAACCGGCGTTGAAACCGAACCAGCCCACCCACAACAGCGAAGCGCCGATCATGGTCATCGTCAGCGAGTGCGGCGCCATCGATTCGCGGCCGTAGCCGACGCGCTTGCCGATCATGATCGAACCGACCAGGCCGGCAACCGCGGCGTTGATGTGCACCACGGTGCCGCCGGCGAAGTCGAGCGCGCCCTTCTGGAAGATCCAGCCGGCTTTCGCGCCTTCGGTGGCCAGGGTGGCCGCGTCCTTGATCGCGTCGGGGCCGGTCCAGAACCAGACCATGTGGGCGATCGGCAGATAGGAGAAGGTGAACCAGATCACCACGAAGGCGAGAACGGCGGTGAACTTGGCGCGCTCGGCGAAGGCGCCGACGATCAGCGCGCAAGTGATGGCGGCGAAGGTGCCTTGGAACGCGACATATACGAACTCAGGCAGGACGACGCCCTTGCTGAAGGTGGCGGCGGTCGAGAACGCGGCCTTGGTCGGATCCCAGATGCCGTTCAGGAACAAGCGGTCGAAGCCGCCGAAGAAGGCGCTGCCCTCGGTGAACGCGATCGAGTAGCCGTACATGCACCACAGGACGATGACCACGGCGAAAATCATGAACACCTGCATCAGAATCGACAGCATGTTTTTCGCCCGCACCAGGCCGCCGTAGAACAGCGCCAGGCCAGGAATCGTCATCAGGATCACCAACAGGGTCGACACCATCATCCAGGCGGTGTCGCCCTTGTTGGGCGTGGGCGCGGCGGCGGCTGGCGTCGCGGCGGCAGGAGCGGCGACCGCGGCAGGAGCGGCGACCGCGGCAGGAGCGGCCGCTACCTCGGACGCGGCCTCGACCTTGGCAGGCGCCTCATCGGCGGCGAAGCTCGGTGCGGCCAGACCGAAGGCAAGCAGAAGCGCTCCCCCGAGCAGCCATTTCTTAATAGCTTTGTTCATCTGTTTTCCCCTTAAAGTGCTTCGTTGCCGGTCTCGCCGGTACGAATACGGATGACTTGCTCCAGGTTGTACACGAAGATCTTGCCGTCGCCGATCTTGCCGGTGCGGGCGGCGACCTCGATCGCCTCGATCGCCTGGTCGACGATCTCGTCGTCGACGGCCGCTTCGATTTTGGTCTTCGGCAAAAAGTCGACCACATATTCGGCGCCGCGATACAACTCGGTATGGCCTTTTTGACGGCCGAAACCCTTCACTTCAGTCACCGTGATGCCTTGCACGTTAATCGCCGACAGCGCTTCACGCACTTCGTCGAGCTTGAACGGCTTAATGATGGCGGTAATCATTTTCATGATGGCCTCGCTTTAAAAAGTTTTCGAAACGGTCAGCACGAGGCCGGTCTTGGCCAAGTTTTTTGAAACCGTGCCGATGAAGGTTGGCAAATCGCCGCGCACCGCCGCCAGCGACGCCGTGACGACGCCGAAATCCTTGGTCACGCCGATCTTGTAGTCGTTGTAGCTGAAAGCCGAGTTGTTCTTGACCTTTTGGTGACCGGCGTGCAGATTCAGGATGTAGCCGCCGTAGACGTCGTAGTTGACGCCGATATCGAGATAACCGCTGTTCTTGCTGTCGCTGTAGCCGAACAGATTCGTGGTCGAGTGCGAGTACTTGATGTAGGCGGGACCGTAGCCAAGCTGGCCATACAGTTCGAACGTGTTGGCGCTTGGATGCAGGTCGTTCGATGGATAGACGTAACCCAGGCCGCCGATGTCGTAGGAAACGTCCTTGACCAGTTCGCCGCGCTTGCCGCCGTAGATATCCCACTCGACATTGCCGTCGCCGCCGGCGTCCTTGGTCCATTTGATGGTCGACAGCCAAGTGCCGAGGTACAGGCCGGTCGGATTGTTGGTGTAGTCGGCGCCGCCTTGCAGGGCCGGGTCGCGGCGACTTTGCGAAATGCCGCGATAGCGGTAGTCGGTCGTCACGGCCACATTATAGGTAACTTCATGATCCGGCTTCGCGACCGGCGCATCTTCCGCGTGCGCCGCGCCGCCTAATGTAGCCAGTGCCAGGGTCAAAGCTGCAGCGAGGGTCAGATTCGTATTCAGTTTTTTCATGGCTGTTTCCTTTTGGTTGAGCTTTTATAGCGGTTGCGGTTTAAAATCTGGATTGGAAGACCAATTAGCTTTCATTACCTGTATTAGCAGAATGCGTGCCAGCCAATGTTCGCGCCTTTTTGATGCAGAAGCTTGTTTTTTGATCGCTTTTGCCAGCCCCGGCCCAGGCAACATAGTCAAAATGCATCTATGCGCACCAGATTAAAGCCGCACCACCGGCACACGCACCATAATAGTGCGCCACATTTCACAAAGGATTGATCTATCATGGACATCAACAGTTTTTTTAATGACTTGCAGAGCAAGATCAATACCGCGATTCAAAATTCTCCCGCAAAAGATATCGAGAAAAACGTCAAGTCGATGATGACCCAGGGGTTTTCCAAGCTCGACCTGGTGACGCGCGAGGAATTCGACGTCCAGACCCAAGTGCTGGCGAAGACGCGCAGCAAGCTCGAGGCGCTGGAAGTGCGCGTGGCCGAGCTGGAAGCGCGCCTGAACGCGACGCCGCAGTAAAACCACGCATGGTGGCGGCACAGGGCACGCCGCTCGCGCGCGCCCTTTCCCGCCGACCAGAACCATCGCGCCTCCCGCAGTACGCGCGCTTGCCCCCTTAGCGCACCTCAACATCCCCACCCCGTCAGCCCTTACGCTTTCAGCTTCAGTTGGTCCGACCACGCCACAGGACCGCAATCTTCCGCCGGGCAACCGCCCGTTTCGCTCCCGCCACGCCGCAAGGGAACCCGATGAGCCTAGCCGTTTTGAAAAGCCGCGCCCTGTCCGGCATGCAAGCGCCGCAAGTCAATGTCGAAGCCCATCTGGCCAATGGGCTGCCGTCGTTCACCATCGTCGGCCTGCCCGACACCGAGGTCAAGGAATCGCGCGAACGGGTTCGCGCCGCCCTGCAAAACGGCGGCTTCGACATGCCGTCGCGACGCATCACCGTCAACCTCGCCCCGGCGGATTTACCCAAGGAATCGGGACGCTTCGATTTGCCCATCGCGCTCGGCATTCTGGCCGCGTCGGGCCAGATTCCCGGCGATCAACTCGGCCATTACGAGTTTGCCGGCGAGCTGTCGCTGTCGGGTCAGCTGCGTCCGATCCGCGGCGCGTTGGCAATGACGCTGGCGATGCTGCGCGACGGCGGCGAGCGCGCCTTCATCGTGCCGCAAGACAACGCCGACGAGGCGGCCCTGGTCGCGCAAGCGCGCATCCTGCCGGCCGGTTCGCTGTTGCAAGTTTGCGCCCACTTCGCCGCGCGCGATCCGCAAGCGCGCTTGGCGGCCCATCGCCCCGCGCTGCCCGAGCCGGTCGTCAGCTATCCCGACCTGTCGGACGTCAAGGGCCAGCATCAAGCCAAGCGCGCCCTCGAAGTGGCGGCGGCCGGCGGACACAGCGTCTTGTTGATCGGGCCGCCGGGTGCCGGTAAAACCATGCTCGCCGCGCGTCTGCGCGGGCTGCTGCCGCCAATGACCGACGAGGAGGCGCTCGAAGCGGCCGCCGTCCAATCGCTCGGCAGCGGCTTCTCGGTCGCGAACTGGCGTGTTCGCCCATTTCGGTCACCTCATCACACCGCTTCCGGCGTCGCCCTGGTCGGCGGCGGCAACGTGCCACGTCCCGGCGAAATTTCTCTGGCCCATTGTGGAATTTTGTTTCTCGATGAATTGCCGGAATTTGACAAGCGCGTGCTGGAAGTGTTGCGCCAGCCGCTGGAGTCGGGCCAGATCACGATCTCGCGGGCGGCGCGCCAATCCGATTTTCCGGCGCGCTTTCAACTGATCGCCGCGATGAATCCCTGTCCGTGCGGCTTTCTAGGCCATCCGTCGGGCCGTTGCCGCTGCTCGCCGGACACGGTGCTGCGCTACCAGAGTCGGATTTCGGGGCCGCTGCTCGACCGCATCGATATGCAAATCGAAGTGGCTGCCATGGCGCCGGAAGCATTAAGCGCGACAACTGGCGAGGCGACATCGACCCAGATCGCCATTCGGGTGGCGCAGGCATTTCAAAGGCAGCTCAAGCGCCAGGACAAGGTCAACCAACGCCTGTGCGGCCAGGAGATCGACCAATATTGCCGGCCAGATAAAGCGGGCGAGCAGTTGCTGCGCGCGGCGATGCTGCGACTGCACTGGTCGGCGCGCGCCTACCACCGCATCCTCAAAGTGGCGCGCACCATCGCCGACCTGGCAGCGGAACAGTCGATCGCCGCGCATCACATCGCCGAAGCGATCCAATACCGGCGCGCCTTGCGCGAACCCTGAACCGCGCGCGGATTGCCCCGCCTGGCCCCGACTGCTACGATTGCCTCATGCTCCCATTGCCCCGCCTCCGCCTGCTTGGTGCATTCGCCGCCGTCTGCGTCGTTTCCGCCTGCAACCCAACCTTCAACTGGCGCGAGTACCGCAGCGCCGACGCGGGCTATCGCGTCCTCTTCCCCGGAAAGCCGTCCAGCATGACGCGCACCATCGAGCTCGCCGGAGCGAAGCTCGACATGACGCTAACGGCGGCCGAGGTCGATGAGGTCAATTTTGCGGTCGGCAGTGCCGAAGTGGCCGACGCGACCAAGGCGCAAGCGGCGCTGGATGCGATGAAAACGACGCTGGTTAACAATATTCGCGCGACCATCAAGCGCGAGAGTGCCTCGTCCTCCGCCAGCGCGTCGGGCGGCGCCGCGCGGCGCAATTCTGCTATCGAGATAGAAGCACTCGGCGCCCGGCAAGGCGTCCCCGTACTGCTGGTCGGACGTTTTATCGCCCGCGACAAACGCATCTATCAAGTGATTGTGATGGGTAAGGAGCAACGAGTTTCGCCCGAAAACGTCGACACTTTTCTTTCCTCGTTCAAGCTCGAGTGAGCCGCTGGCCCGGCGCCGATTCAGCGTGCCGCTACAAAATGCCAAGTCGTGCTATCGTCAAGACTCAATAATAAATTTCCGAGACTTATCATGTTAATTATCTTTAAATCCAAATCCTCGCCAGAGGTATGCATGTATCAGGAGCATGCTCAACGCATCCTGGAATTGCTGGGTAAGAGCCCGACGCGCGGCGTCATCACCGCTGCGGAAGCGGACAACGCGCTGAGCATATTGGAAAAAGAAGTTGCATCGAGTAAGCGACACCCAGAACACGATGCCGAGCACAACATTCACGCCCAAGAGCAAGAGGATGGCGAAGGCGACGAGCATGCTCCCGGACAACACGTCAGTTTCGCCGCGCGCGCCTATCCGCTGATGGAAATGCTGCGAACGGCAAAAGCGGAAGGCCAGGATATTATCTGGAGCAAATGATCAATTAGTAGCGTAGCGCCTGCAGGCAGTAAAGCCTGCAACGAAAAAAACCCGTGTGGCTTGCAATGGCTAGGCTTTTGCAATGCACAAACGGTGTTTTTTATACTCTGCAGACGAAAAAAAACCCCGCGCGGCCTTTGGCTCACGCGGGGTTTTCTCATATAACTAGCCTGACGATAACCTACTTTCACACTGGTTGCAGCACTATCATCGGCACAAAATCGTTTCACGGTCCTGTTCGGGATGGGAAGGGGTGGGACCGATTTGCTATGGTCATCAGGCATTGACTTGTAAAACCGGCTGTCCCCAACGGGGCGACAGACAGCTCAATCTGGAAGAAGTAAAGAAGGTTTTGGT
>JACMLV010000561.1 GCA_014379395.1 Burkholderiaceae bacterium | reverse complement strand
TCCGATGGATTCGATCGCAGCGTGGGCGCAACGCAACGGCTGGGTGGCGGGCCTGCTCGGATTCCTGGCGCTGCTCCTCGTCTTCACCAAGCTCATCCAGCCGAGCTACGGGGTCTCCGGGATCCAGGGCCTCGCGATCTCTGTTCTGCCCCTCGCGCTCGCCGCCGTCGGGCAGGCGATCGTCGTCATCTCCGGCGGGATCGACCTCTCGATCGGCGCGATGATGGCGTTGACGAGCGTCGTCTCCGCCACCCTGATGAAGGGCCAGTCGGAGGAGGTCGCGGTCGCGGTCGTGGTCGGCGTGCTCCTGCTGGGGCTCGTGCTCGGTGCCGTCAACGGCGGGCTGGTCGTCCTCACCCGCGTGCCCGATATCGTCGTGACCCTCGCGATGTCCTTCGTGTGGGCAGGTTGCGCGCTCCTTGTCCTCAAGACGCCCGGCGGCGCTTCGGCGAAGTGGCTCAAGGACCTGGTGTCCGGGTCGCTCGTCAACGAGTGGATCCCGAAGGGTGCTGTCGTGCTGCTCGTGGTCGTGGCCGTGATCTGGATCCCGATCCGACGATCGCGGCTCGGGCTGTCGATCTACGCGATCGGCAGCAACCGCCTCGCGGCGTTCCGGAGCGGCGTGCCGGTCGATCGGACGCGGCTTTCCGCGTACATGCTGACTGGCCTCTTCGCCGCGCTGGGCGGCCTGGTCAGGTGGTGGGCGATGTGGTCGGTGTCGATCACGGCCGCGCCGAGCGCGGCGAAGCGGTCGGCCACGGTGCTCTTGCCGCAGCCGATGCCGCCGGTCAGGCCGATCTTCAAGGCGTTCTGGTCCATGCCGCCCCCTTAGCCGGCCAGGCCGAACGTGAAGCGCGCGATCGGTTCGCGCCACAGCAGCGCGATCATGCCGGCCGCCGCCAGATAGGGGCCGAACGGGATCGGCTTGTCGCGCCCGTGCTTGGTGAACACGATCAGCGTGATGCCGACCGCGGCGCCGACCAGCGAGGACAGCAAGATGATGCTGGGCAGCATGCTCCAGCCGAGCCAGGCGCCCAGCGCGGCCAAGAGCTTGAAGTCGCCGTAGCCCATGCCCTCCTTGCCGGTGGCCAGCTTGAAGGCCCAGTAGATGCTCCACAGCGCCAGGTAGCCGGCGGCGGCGCCGATGACGGCGTCGCGCAGCGGCACCAGGCCGCCGTCCAGGTTGACGAGCAGGCCGGCCCACAACAGCGGATAGGTCAGGTCGTCTGGCAGCAACTGGGTGTCAAAGTCGATGAAGGTCATGGCCAAGAGCAGGTAGGCGAACAGCAGGGTGGCCAGGCCGATCCAGCCGCTGCCGAAGCGCCAGATCAGCGCGCCCGACAGGACTGCGGCGATCAGCTCGACGATCGGGTAGCGCAGCGAAATCGGGGTCTTGCAGGAACTGCATTTGCCGCCCAGGAACAGGTAGCTCAGCACCGGGATGTTTTCCAGCGCCGTGATCTGGTGGCCGCATTGCGGGCAGGCCGAGCGCGGCGCGACCAGGCTGAAATGGTCCTGGTGCGGCGGTTCGCGTCCGCTTTCGGCGGCCACGTAATTGTCCGATTCGCGTTGCATCATCTTCGGCACGCGGTAGATCACGACATTGAGGAAGCTGCCAATCAGCAGCCCGAATAGGGCGGCCGCCAGCGTGGCGGCCAGGCTCGCCGGAGCGGCGAACAACAGGGTGTCTTGCAGCATCGTATTTTTTTTCGCGGCAGGTGTGGATGGGGTGATGGCGCGCCCATCCGGCCCGCGCGCGCATCACCGCGTATTAGACCATCGGGCGCCGGGAACGTCGAGGCTTAGATGGATTTATGTCGCCCGGCGGCGGACGAGGGGGCGGCCTGACTATTGACAGCGGAGGGCCTGCGACGAGCAAGTCAACGACGCCATCAACAAGATGGCCGAGATCGCCCTGTAAAACGCAAACGCTGCCCTGCGGCGTGAGCTATGTGCCACGGCTTGATTGGGCATTTCGTCATTGCCGACGGTAGCATCGTGCCCCGGGTTGCTGGCTCTTTAAGCCTCAGGCCGCCAACTCGGGCGCGCCGCGGCTGACAATGCGGTCGCGCCCGGTTTGCTTGGCCAGATACATGCGCTGGTCGGCCATCTCGACCAGCGCCTTCCAGTCGCCGGCCTGATCCTCGAGCCGCTCGGCCACGCCGATGCTGGCGGTGACCGGCTTTTGCTCGGGGCGCATGCCAAAGCCGGTGCCGCGCAGGCGGTTCAGCGCCAGTTCGGCCTGGGCCAGGGTGGTGTTGGGCATGATCAGCAGGAATTCCTCGCCGCCCCAGCGCGCCAGCATGTCGCCCTGGCGCAGGTTGCCGCCGACGATGTCGGTCATGCCGATCAAGACCTTGTCGCCCGCCTCGTGGCCGAACTGGTCGTTGACGTGCTTGAAGAAATCGAGGTCGATGAAGGCCACCGACAGCGGCGCGCCGCTGCGCGCGGCGATGGTGAACTGCAGCTCGACGACCTCCTCGCCGCTGTTGCGCGAGAACACGCCGGTGAGCGGGTCGCGGATCGCCTGGCGCACCAGCGCGATCATGAAGGCCAGCTGGCTCATGCCGGCCAGGGTCGACACGCCGGTGATCAACACCAGCAGCCAGAACGCGCCGGCGAACGAGGGCCAGTCCATGGTGTGCCATTGCAGGAAGCCGCTGACGCTTTGCGCCACCAGGATCGGACTGGAGATCATCACGCTCTCGAGCAGCGTGAGCGGAAAGATCGACAGCCCGGCCAGCAGCACGAATGGCAGGAAGGCGTAGCCGGCGCCGATCGCGGCCGAGATGCCGGCCAGCTTGTAGTTGCCCAGCATCATGTGGGTGGCGACATAGAACAGGGTCGGGATGAAAAACAGCAGCGCCATCGCGCGGTAGGCGTTGAGCAGGTCGCCGGTCGGGCGGTAATAGAACAGCAGGCTGGCGAAGGCGGCGGTGGCGACGAAGCGCATCAGGGCCAGGTTGAGCGAGAGCGGGAACGGGAAGACGACGAAGTCGACCACGCTCCACAGGGGCGTGAGGACCGCGAACAGGAAGGCGAACAGGCGCACCCGGTTGACGATCAGGGTGGCGCGGCGGCGCGCCAGCAGCGGCAGGTGGGAGTGCGGCAAGGCCAGCCAGGCCAGTTCGGTTTGCTTCAATTCTCCCGGCATCAGGCCGGTGAGCCGATGCCAAACTACGTCAGTTAAACGATTCATGGTGACCTTATCGGGTGGAACTGAATCAAAGCCATCGCGCCGGAGTTGCCGGCAGGATTGTTATTAAGGGGAAGAATACCGGGTTGCCACAGCCGCCTCAAGTCGCGCCGGCGTCGCGGGCGCGGCGCCGCAGACCGCAAGGCGGGATTGTCGTCAATGGATGTCTTGGCAAGATTGGTTGTTCCGCGTCAATTATATAGGGGAAACCTTGCAAAAGCACCAATCAAAGTAGGGGAATGCCGCGCGCGCGCCCGTCGGACGGCGCGCCCGGCGCCGGGCCGGGCGCGCCGGGTCTCAGACCACCGAGCCGAGCTTGAAGATCGGCAGGTACATCGCCACCACCAGGCCGCCGATCAGCACCCCGAGGATCACCATGATCAACGGTTCCATCAGGCTGGCCAGGTTGCCGACGGCCTCGTCGACTTCCTCCTCGTAGAAGTCGGCCACCTTGCCCAGCATGGCGTCGAGCGAACCGGACTCCTCGCCGATCGACACCATCTGCGTGACCATGTTCGGGAACACCTCGGCGTTTTGCATCGCCACCGTCAGGCTGGTGCCGGTGCTGACCTCGTTCTGGATGCGCCGCGTGGCGTCGAAATAGACCGCGTTGCCGGCCGCGCCGCCGACCGAGTCGAGCGATTCGACCAGCGGCACGCCGGCGGCGAACATGGTGGCCAGGGTGCGGGTCCAGCGCGCGATCGTCGCCTTGCGGATCACGTCGCCGAAGATGGGCGCCTTGAGCAGCATCCGGTCCATCACGCGCTGCATTTTCAGCGAGCGGCGCCAGGCCTGGAAGAAGAAGTAGATGGTGCCGAACAGGAGGCCGAAGATCATGTACCACCACTTGACGAAGAAATCCGAGATCGCCATCACGAACAGGGTCGGCGCCGGCAGTTGCGCGCCGAAGCTCTTGAACACCTCCTTGAACGCCGGCACCACCCAGATCATGATGACGGCGGTGACGATGAAGGCGATCGACAGGATCGAGATCGGGTAGGTCAGGGCCGACTTGATCTTGGCCTTGATGGCGATGGTCTTTTCCTTGTAGATCGCCAGCCGGGTCAGCAGGTCCTCCAGGATGCCGGCCTGTTCGCCGGCGCCGACCAGGTTGCAAAACAGCGGGTCGAAATACAGCGGGTACTTGCGGAACGCCTGATTGAGGCTGGTGCCGGTCTCGATGTCGGCGCGCAGGTCGAGCACCAGGCGCGACACCGACGGATTGGCGTGGCCCTTGCCGACGATGTCGAACGACTGCAGCAGCGGCACGCCGGCCTTCATCATGGTCGCCAGCTGGCGCGTGAACAGCGAGATGTCCTTGTCGGTGATCTTCTTGCCGCGCCGGTAGACCTTCTTCTTGATCTTGGTGACCATCACGCCCTGGCGGCGCAGCGTCACGTTGACGACGGCCTCGCCGCCGGCGCGCAGCTCGCCGCGCACCGGCTTGCCGTTCTTGTCCTTGCCTTCCCAGGCGTAGATCGATTCCTTGACCTGGTTGCCGGTGCCCGCGTTGCCTGATGTGGCCATAAGTTGCTTTCTGCTTCTATTCGTTGGTACAGCCTAACACTTCCTCTAGGCTGGTCAAGCCTTGCCGCACTTTGCGCAGGCCGGACTGGCGCAGCGAGCGCACGCCCTCGCTCTCGGATTGGCGCGCGATCTGCATCGCGTTGCCGTTGGCCAGAATCAGTTTCTCGATCGCCGCCGTGATCGGCATGATCTGGTAGATGCCGACCCGGCCCTTGTAGCCGCCGCCGTTGCAGCGCTCGCAGCCGACCGGGCCGTAGGGTTTCCAGCTGCCGTCGAGGTCCTCGGCCGGAAAGCCGGCCTTGAGCAGCAGTTCCTCGCTGATGTCGACCGGCTGCTTGCAGATGCACAGGCGGCGCGTCAGGCGCTGCGCGGTGATCAGGATGATCGAGGAGGCGATGTTGAACGGCGCCACCCCCATGTTCATCAGGCGCGTCAGGGTCGACGGCGCGTCGTTGGTGTGCAGCGTGGAAAACACCATGTGGCCGGTCTGCGCCGCCTTGATGGCGATGTCGGCCGTTTCCAGGTCGCGGATCTCGCCGACCATGATCACGTCCGGATCCTGGCGCAGGAAGGACTTGAGCGCGACCGGGAAGGTCAGGCCGGCGCGGTCGTTGATGTTGACCTGGTTCACCCCGGGCAGGTTGATCTCGGCCGGATCCTCGGCCGTCGAGATGTTGATGCCGGGCTGGTTGATCACGTTCAGGCAGGTGTACAGCGAGACCGTCTTGCCCGAGCCGGTCGGGCCGGTCACCAGCACCATGCCGTAGGGGCGCGTGATGGCATCGAGCAAGAGCGCCTTCTGCTCCGGCTCGTAGCCCAGCGCGTCGATGCCCATCTGGGCCTGGGTCGCGTCCAGGATCCGCATCACGGTCTTCTCGCCGAACAGGGTCGGCAGGGTCGAGACGCGAAAGTCGATGGTCTTGGTCGGCGACAGGATCAGGCGCATGCGCCCGTCCTGCGGGATGCGCTTTTCGGAGATGTCGAGCCGGGCCAGCACCTTGATGCGCGAGACCAGCTTCTCCTTGATCGACACCGGCGGCTGGGCGTGCTCGTTGAGCACGCCGTCCACGCGCAGCCGGATCCGGTAGAACTTTTCGAACGGCTCGAAATGGATGTCCGAGGCGCCCATCGTGACCGCGTCCATCAGGATCTTGTTGAGGAACTTGACGATCGGCGCGTCCTCGATCTCGGCGCCCTGGTCGGGCGCGGCGCCGGCGTCCTCCTCGGCGAAGGCGATGTCCTGCTCGTCGCCGACCATGTCGCTGATCTTCTGCTCGGCGCTCTTGCTCAGGGTCGCCAGCAGCTGCAGCAGCACGTCGTGGCGCACGATCACCGGCTCGACCGCCGATTCGCTCTGGAACTTGATCTGGTCGAGCGCCTGGGTGTTGGTCGGGTCGGAGATGGCGACCGACATGCGGTTGCCGCGCTTGGACAGGGCGATCACGCGCTGTCCCTGCATCAGCTTGGCGTCGATGATCTTCTGCGGCAGCGCCTCGACGTTGTAGGTGTCGAGCTCGAGCAGCGGATAGCCGAAGGTCTCCGAGCAGAACAGGGCCAGCTCGGCCGGCCCCAGGACGTTGCTCGCCAGCAGCACGTCGATGAAGGGCAGCTTCTCGGCGCTGGCCTTCTTTTGCAGCGCGTCCGCCTGCGGCGCGGACAGGCGTCCGGCCTGGGTCAGCGCGCGCGCCAGGCCCGACATGGCGCTGCTGGGGGGGGCGATGGGGAGGACTGCGGCCATAGAAACGCAAGCTCAGGAGGAAAAAGGGCGGGATGCCGGGCGCGGCGGCAAGCAAGGCCGCGCGCAGATTGCTGCGATCATGCCTTTCGGCATGATGTTTGTAAAGCGTTTGCCATGGGCAGTTGCGCAGCCGCCACCACGCCGTGCTGCCGCGCCCGCCGCCGCCGCGTCAGTCGAAG
>JACMLV010000560.1 GCA_014379395.1 Burkholderiaceae bacterium | reverse complement strand
GCGCGCCCGCCGGCGCGGTGCTGCAACAGGCCCGCGCGCTGCTCGACGCCGACCCGATCCGCTAAGCGATATCGGCCGCCGGATCGCCGCTTGACCGCGGGCGCGACGCCGGCGCCACACCGTGACACCCGTGTTTGAGCGATTGAATCGGCGCGGCAAAGCGCTCAATCTCGGGGCGCGCACGGAAAAAGTGACTTGCGCGAAAAACCCGTACACTGACTTGTTGCCCGCCATTACGCCCCCCCGCTCAACGTCCGCAGTTTGTTAGAAGCCGCGACATCGCTCGCTTGTTTTTCATTATGGAAGAGTCCGCGCCATGAACCTCTCGGCATTTATACGTTCGCATATGACCCAAATTCTCGCGGAATGGACGGCTTTCGCGAAGAAAGCTGCCCCTGTCGGCGGTGAGATGTCCAACCTGGCCTTGACCGATCACGCCGCGGCCATCCTCTGCGCAATCGCCATCGACATCGAAACCCGCCAGAGCAAACAGCAGCAGTACGAAAAGTCCCAGGGCGACGAGGTGGACTCCGGCGAAGAGGAAAGCGCGGCCGCGATTCACGGACGGTTGCGGCAGGCGAGCAATTTCTCCTTGCTTGAGCTGAGTTCGGAATTTCGCGCGCTCAGGGCGACCGTGTTGCGCCTCTGGTTGCCACTCGTCCCACAGATGTCCGACACCACGATTTATGAAATGGTCCGCTTTAACGAGGCAATCGACCAAGCCCTGGCGGAATCGATCGTCACCTTCTCGGCCAAGGCGGAGCGCACCCGCGACTTGTTCCTGGCGGTGCTGGGACACGATCTGCGCGCGCCGCTCGCCACCATTTCTCTGGTCGGCGACCTTCTGATGCGGCCCGAGCTGCCGCCGGAGCAAGTTGCCACACTCGGCGAGCGGGCCAAGCGCGGCGCAAAACTGATGAGCGCGATGGTCGCCGACTTGCTGGGCTACACGCGTTTGCAAATGGGTGCCGGCATGCCGACCGCGCGCGCGCCGGTCGATGCGCTCGCCGTGTGCCAGGCCGCCGTTGCCGATGCGCGCGCGATGTACCCGACCAGCAGCTTCGTTTTTCGTCCGGACGGCAACCTGACAGGATCGTTCGACAGCGTGCGCTTGCAGCAATTGGTGACCAACCTGTTGACCAACGCCGCTCAATACAGCGCCAAAGGCCGTGACGTCACGCTCGACGCCGTCGGGCTGGAAGACGCCATCACGATCAGGGTAACCAACTTTGGCGCGGTGATTCCGGAGGCATTCCTGAAAACCATCTTCCAGCCCTTGGTCCAACTCGCCCCCGACAGCGAAGAGGACACCAGGCCGAAGACCAGTCTGGGACTCGGCCTTTTCATCGCGCAAGAGACGGTCGCCGCCCACAACGGGAAAATTACCGTGACCTCCAGCGACGCGGATGGCACCGTTTTTGCGGTCGACTTCCCGCGCGGCCGGTAGCGCCGCGCTCATTCGGTGCCGCTCGCCCGCTTGTGCGCCCCTAAGCGATATCGGCGCCGCGAAACAATTCCCGCGCCAGCGCCGCGACTTCTTCCACCGGGACGTCGGCGACGAAGCTATCGTCATGTTCGCAGCGCGTTTTCAGGTTTTCCGCGCCGCACCGCGGGCAATGCACGCGCACCGACACCGCCGCCCGGTGCCGCTCCTGGCGCAGCGGCGCCGATTCGATCAGATTGGTCAGCCAATCAATGCCGACGCAAGGCGCGCCGAGCGCCAGCGCCAGATGCAAGGGACCAGTGTCGTTCGAGACCAGCAGCGCGGCGCGTTCGAGCAAGCCGCACAAGGCCGCCAGCGATAACTTGCCGCTCAGGTCGACGGCCGGTGCCCGCATCGCGTCCACCACCGCGCCGGTCAGCCCCGCCTCGTGCGCAGCGCCATTGACGGACAGTTGCGGCCAGAAATCGAAGCCGCCGGCCGTGCGCAGCTTGGCCGTGTCGAACAGCACGCAGCCGCCGATCCACGCGACCCGGTAATGCCGCGTGTCCTCGCGCGTCAGCCCCAGCCGCGACTGCACGTGGAACAGGTTGGCGGCGCTGTGCAGATGGTGGCGCGCCCAGGCCGCGCCGCCGGGCGCGACCGGCGCATCCCAGAACTCGATGTGCTGCTGCCACGGGGCGGCTGGTCGATGTAACTGAGCCCGTGCAGCGCGCTGCCGACGAAGCCGCGCCGCTGCGCGCGGATCGAGCGGTGCAGGCGTTCGACCAGGTCGTTCTCGAGCAGCACGTCGTCGTCGAGGAACAGGCAATACGGCGCCTGCGCCTGGGACAGCAAAAAGGCGCGCTGCTCGGCCATGCCGCGGCGCGGCAGATGGCGCCAGGTGCGCACCTCCCGGCCGCGCGCCCTCAGGTAGCGCAGCACGGCCGCCACCTCGGCCCGCG
>JACMLV010000559.1 GCA_014379395.1 Burkholderiaceae bacterium | reverse complement strand
TTACTCCGACGCCGCCAGGTTCAGGTTCAGCTGCGAACGGGCCGCGTCCTCGACGACGACCTTCTTCGGGTTGTGACGCGCGTATTCGAGGCGGTCCAGGTATTCCTTGGTCACGTCGCCGGTCACGTAGATACCGTCGAAGCACGAGGCCTCGAAGTTCTGCAGGGCCGGATTGACGTCCGAGATGGCCCGTTTCAGGGCGTCGATGTCCTGATAAACCAGGGCGTCGGCGGTAATCTCGCGGCACACTTCCTCGTTGGTGCGGCCGTAGGCGATCAGCTCGTCGCGCGTCGGCATGTCGATGCCGTACACGTTCGGGAAGATCACCGGCGGCGCGGCCGAGGCGAAGATGACCTTCTTGGCGCCGGCTTCGCGCGCCATCTGCACGATTTCGCGGCTGGTGGTGCCGCGCACGATCGAATCGTCGACCAGCAGCACGACCTTGTCCTTGAACTCGGAGGCGATCGCGTTGAGCTTCTGGCGCACCGATTTTTTGCGCATGGCCTGGCCCGGCATCAGGAAGGTGCGGCCGATGTAGCGGTTTTTGATGAAGCCTTCGCGGTACTCGATCTCGAGCGCCTGGGCCAGCTGGATCGCGGCCGGGCGCGACGAATCGGGGATCGGCATGACGACGTCGATCTCGCCGGCCGGGAACTGGCTGCGGATCTTTTCGGCCAGGTATTCGCCCATTTTCAGGCGCGTGGCGTAGACCGAGGCGCCGTCGATGATGGAATCGGGACGGGCCAAGTAGACGTATTCGAACACGCACGGGTTCAGGGTCGGGTTGTCGGCGCACTGCGCGCTGTGCAGCTTGCCGTCCATGTCGATGAACATCGCCTCGCCCGGCGCGACGTCGCGCAGGAAGCGGAAGCCCATGCCCTCCAACGCCACCGACTCGCTGGCGAGCATGTACTCGGTGCCCTTGTCGGTCTCGTTGGTGCCGATGCACAGCGGACGGATGCCGAACGGGTCGCGGAAGGCGAGCAGGCCGTGGCCGGCGATCTGGGCGACGACGGCGTAGGCGCCGCGCACGCGCCGGTGCAGCACGCGCACGGCGTTGAAGACGGCGGCGGTGTCGAGCGTGTAGCCGGTGGTGGCCTGCTGGATTTCATGGGCCAGCACGTTGAGCAGCACTTCCGAGTCGGAGTCGGTGTTGATGTGGCGGCGGTCGTTCTTAAACATCTCGACCTTGAGCTGCTCGCTGTTGGTCAGGTTGCCGTTGTGCGCCAGGGTGATGCCGAACGGCGCGTTGACGTAGAACGGCTGCGCCTCTTCCTCGTTGGACGAGCCGGCGGTCGGGTAGCGGCAGTGGCCGATGCCCGAATTGCCTTGCAGCGAGCGCATGTTGCGCGTGCGGAAAACGTCGCGCACCAGGCCGTTGGCCTTGTGCATGGAGAACATGCTGCTGTGATTGGTGGCAATCCCTGCCGCGTCCTGGCCGCGATGCTGCAACAGCAGCAAGGCGTCATACAGCAATTGATTAACGGGTTGATGGGAAACGACGCCGACGATGCCACACATGGTGTTGCTCCTAAATTGAAACGGGTGAGGTTAAAAAATTCAAAATTGCACATGCTGCGCATAGGCAGCCGGCAGGAAAGGTTTGACGGTGCGCGCGCCGCTCTCGGCGATCGGGCTCAAGAGCGCGTGCCGCCAGAACGCTTGCTGCGGAATCGAGGTCATGCCGCACAGGATGACGGCGGCCAGCACGATCACGACGCCGCGCGCCAGTCCGAACAGGCTGCCCAGGCCGCGGTCGGCCAGCGTCAGTCCGCTCGCCGCGATCAGGGCCTCGAGCGCCTTGGTAAGCAAACCCATCAGCAACCGCACGCCGATGAACAATATCACGAAGGCCAACATCAGGCGCACCGTCTGGCCCGGCACCGCGTCGGGCAGCAAGACCGCCAACGAGGCGCCGTAGGCGTTGGCGACGACGAAGGCGACGATCCAGCCCAGCAGCGACAGGATTTCCTTGATCAGGCCGCGCAGGGTGCTGATCAGGATCGAGCAGCCCAGCACGAACAGCACCAGGTAATCGAAAATCGTCACGCCCGCCCCGCCCGTCCGCCACCTGTCACGCCGGCACCAGGGAGCCACCCAAACCGGCCTTGACCAGCTTGGCGCGCATCTTTTCCGCTTCTTCCTTGCTGTCGAACGGGCCAACCCGGATGCGGGTGCGGTCGCCGGCCTGGGTCGGCACTTTCTGCATATAAAACTTGATGCCGGCTTCCTTGAGCTTGGCTTGCAACTCGTCGATTTTTTCCTGGCTGGCCAGCGCGGCCACTTGCACCACGTACTTGCCGGACGCCGCAGCTGGCGTGGCCGGGGTCGCCGGCTTGCCTTCCAAGATAGCCTGCGCGCGCGCCGCGTCGCCGCCCGCCTTTGGAGGCTCGGCGGCTTTCGCCTCGCGCTTGGCCTCGGCCTTCAGCTCGATCGTTTTGACTTCGTGCTTGGCTTCGGCGGCCTTGGCTTCGGCCAGCTTGGCGTCGTGCCGGGACTCGGCCGGCTTGGCGTCGACCGGCTTGACGGCGGGCTTGGTGTCGGCAACCGGCTTCGGCTCGGCTATGGGTTCGGCGGGCGGCGCCTTCGAAGCGCTCTTGAGCGGCAGCGTCACGATTTCTTCGGACTGGTCGAGGGCGGCGCTGGCGGCGACCTTGGACGCGGACGCGCCGGCGCCGCGCTCGGCGGCGGCCGGCTTGTCCTTGGCGGGAATCTGGATCGCGATGTCGGCGCCGATCGGCTTGGGCTCGGAATCGAGCAGCATCGGCAGGCCGATCGCCACGCCGAGGGCGAG
>JACMLV010000558.1 GCA_014379395.1 Burkholderiaceae bacterium | reverse complement strand
GCCCCGGCGACGCCGAAAAACCGCTCGCTGGTGCGCTTGACGCTCAACGCCGGCCTGCGCGAGGCCGACATCGACAAGCTGCTGGCGGCCTGCGCCGCGATCCGCGACGAGGTCGACCTGGAAAGCTGGTCGTCGACCAAGCGCCTGCGCCGCCTCACCCTGGTCAATTGAGGCCGGCCGGGGTGGGGCGCCGGGGCGGCGCTTGCGCTATCATGCTGCGCGGGCCCGCCGGCCGTTTCCACTCACCCCTTGCCGATCCTTTCATGACCTCGACCGAATTTTTTGTGCTGCTGGCCGCCGCCATCGGCATCGCCGCGCTGCAGTTGCTGACCCTGTGGCGCGGGCGCGCCGCCGGCGCCGGCGACGCCAGCGTGGCCTTGTTGCAGCAGCATCAGCAGCAAAGCCTGGAGCGCCTCGACCGCGTCGAGCGCCAGCTGCAACTGTCGGCCCAGGCCACGCGCCAGGAATTGTCGGCCAGCCTGGCACAGTTCCACGCCGCCACCGCGCAGCAGCTCGACAGCATGCGCGCCCAGATCCAGGCCCAGGCGCAAAACGGGCGTGAGGAGCAGGCCCGCAGCCTGGGCCGCTTCGCCGAGACGCTGCGGCAAACCTTGGGCAACCTGACCGAATCGAACGCCCAGCGCCTGCTCGAAGTGCGCGCCACGCTCGAGTCGAAGATCCGCGATTTGCAGAGCGACAACGGGGCGCGGCTGGAGGAGATGCGCAAGACGGTCGACGAGAAGCTGCACGCGACGCTCGAATTGCGCCTGTCCGAATCGTTCCGCCAGGTGTCCGAGCGGCTCGAGCGGGTCCACCAGGGCTTGGGCGAGATGCAGCAACTGGCGCTCGGGGTGGGCGACCTGAAGCGCGTGCTCACCAACGTCAAGACGCGCGGCACCTGGGGCGAGGTGCAGCTGGCCATGCTGCTCGAGCAGGTGCTCACCGTCGACCAGTACGCGAAAAACGTCGAAACCGTGGCCGGCAGCGGTGCCCGGGTCGAGTTCGCGCTCAAGCTGCCCGGCTTGACCGAGGGCGGGGCGCCGGTCTGGATGCCGATCGACGCCAAGTTCCCGAAGGAACAGTACGAGCGCCTGAGCGAGGCGGCCGAGCGCGCCGATGCCGACGGCGTCGCGCAAGCCGGCCGCGAGCTCGAGCGCGCGCTGCGCGTGGAGGCGAAAACCATCGCCGACAAATACCTGGCGCCGCCGCAAACAACCGATTTTGCGATCCTTTTTTTGCCCACAGAGGGACTGTATGCTGAAGTGATGCGGCGCCCCGGCCTGGCCGACGAATTGCAGCGCGTGCACCGCGTCAGCATCGCCGGCCCGTCGACCTTGTCGGCCCTGCTCAACAGCCTGCAGATGGGTTTCCGCACGCTGGCGCTGGAGAAGCGCTCTTCCGAGGTGTGGCAGGTGCTGGGCGCGGTCAAGACCGAGTTCGCCAAGTTCGGCGACGTGCTGTCTGCGACCCGCATCACGCTCGAGCGCGCCGCCAAGAACATCGAAACGGCCGAACTGCGCAGCCGCCAGATGGCGCGCAAGCTGAAATCGGTGGAGGCTTTGCCGGGCGAGGCGGCGCAATTGCTGCTCGGGCCGGACCAGGAGCCCGACGAGGCGAACCCGCCGTAATCGACGACGGCGCCGCGCCGGGACGATCGTTGATGGAGAGTGCCTTTCCCTAGCGAGGCGTTCCGGCGCAGCCGGCAGGCGCCGGCCTTGTACGCCAGTCCGGCGCAGGCGCTGGCGTAGCTGAAGGGCGAGGGCGGTTAGTCCGCCCCGGCCTTAAATCAGATCAGCCCGTCGAACAGCAGCACGTCGACCAGGTCGCCCGGCGCGACGTCGCCCTGCGCCTCGTCCAGCACCACCATGCAATTGGCCTCCGACATCGAGCGCAGGATGCCCGAGCCTTGCGAGCCGGTGACGCGCACCTCGGCCTGGCCTTGCGCGTCGTAAGAGACGATCCCGCGCTGGTATTCGGTGCGCCCGGGCCGCTTGCGGATCGCGCCTTGTGAGCGCACCCGCAGCGGCGTGTCCGGCGGCGCGTCGGCGCCCATCAGGCGCAGCAGCGCGGCGCGGGCGAAGAAGTAGAACGACACCATCACCGCGACCGGGTTGCCCGGCAGGCCGAACATATAGGCGCTGTGGCCGTGCGAGGCGATCTGGCCGAACGCCATCGGCCGCCCCGGGCGCATGCCGATCTTCCAGAACGCCACCTCGCCCAGCGCCGCCATCATGCCGCGCGTGTAGTCGGCCGCGCCGGACGACACGCCGCCCGAGGTGACGATCGCGTCCGCGTTTTCGCAGGCGCTGTGCAGCGCCGCCTCCAGCGCCCGCGGCTCGTCCTTGACGATGCCCATGTCGATGATCTCGCAGCCGAGCCGGCTCAGCATGCCGAACACGGAATAGCGGTTGCTGTCGTAGATGCAGCCGGCTTCGAGCGGCTCGCCGATGGCGCGCAACTCGTCGCCGGTGGAAAAGAACGCCACCCGCAGGCGGCGCTGCACCGCCACTTCGCCGATGCCGAGCGAGGCCAGCAAACCCAGGTCGGCCGGCCGCACGATCTTGCCTTTTTTCAGCGCGGCGCGCCCGGCCATCAGATCCTCGCCCTTGAAGCGGCGGTTGTCGCCGCTGCGGATGGTGCCGGGGCGCAGCGTGATGGCGTGCTCGCTGACCTCGGCCACCAGTTCCTGCGGCACCACGCTGTCGGCGCCGACCGGCATCACGCCGCCGGTCATGATGCGCACGCACTGGCCCGGCCCGACTTCGATCTCGGTCGGCCGCCCGGCGTACACCGTGGCGACGATGGTCAGGCGGGTCGGCGCGTCGGCCAGCAGATCGGCGCCGCACAGCGCGTAGCCGTCCATCGCCGAATTGTCGTGCGCCGGCACGCTGATCGGCGAAATGACGTCGGCCGCCAGCACCCGGCCCAGGGCGGCGTGCAGATCGACTTTCTCCAGCGAGCGGATCGGCGCGATGAACTGGCCGATGACCTGCTGCGCCTGGCGCACCGACATCGCGTCGGGATCGTAGGCCGGCAGGCCTTGCAGCACCTCGGCCAGGCTGTGCTGTGGCGCGTCGGTGTCGAGTTCGCCCAACTCGGCGCGCGTGTTGATGTTGTGGAAGGCGTCGGCCTGCTCGAACAGGGCCTCGGCCACCGTCAGCCCGCCGTACCAGCCGTCCATGCGCCGCCCGCCTTGCTCCAGATAGGCGTTCAGCTGCGCCAGCGCGGCGCGCTTGACCAGGCAGAACACCGGATGGCGCTGGCGGTACGACTGCCCGGTCGCGTCCGGCTCCATCGTCACGGCGACGGCCAGGTCGGCGTCGGCGTCCTGCAGGGCGGCGGCCAGGCGCTCGCACAGGTCGGGCGGCAGCAGCGGCGAATCGCACGGCGCGGTCAGCAAATAATCGGTGTCGCATTGGCGCAGGCCGCTTTGCAGGCCGGCCAGCGGTCCGGCGAAACCTTCCAGATCGTCCGGCCAGACCTCGGCCGTCAAGGCCCGGTAGCGCTCAAGATTCTGATTGGCGTTGACGGCCAGCATGCCCACTTGCGGCGCCAGCCGGTGCAGCACGTGCGCCGCCATCGAGGCGCCGCGAAACGGCATCAGCCCCTTGTCGACGCCGCCCATGCGGGTGCCGCGTCCGCCGGCCAGAACCAGGCCGGTTATGTTGTTTTTAGCGATCATTGGAAAAGCTTGCCGTCGGTTGATATGCACGACCCGCATCTTACCCCTATCGCGCCCGCCGGAGCGGCATAAAGGCGTCAGCCGCCGATATACGACATTTCCACTTTCGGCGCGCGCGGCCCGATGCCGGCGGTGTTGGCGGTGCGCGTTTCCGAGTAGCGGTCGGCGCGCGCGCGCCACAGGTGGGCGATGGCGCTCGATATCTCGGCGTCGTCGCGCCCGCCGCGCAGCAGCGCGCGCAAGTCGTGGCCGGCGCCGGCGAACAGGCAGGTGAAGAGCTTGCCCTCGGTCGAGAGCCGGGCCCGGGTGCAGTCGGCGCAGAACGCTTGCGTGACGCTGGAGACGACGCCGATCTCGCCGCCGCCGTCGCGGTAGCGCCAGCGCGCCGCCGTCTCGCCGCTGTAGTTGGGCGCGGCCGGAACCAGCGCCATTTCCCGGTCGATGCGGCGCACCACCTCGGCCGACGGGATCACTTCCTTCAGGTCCCAGCCGTTCGAGGCGCCCACGTCCATGTACTCGATGAAGCGCAGGATGTGCGGCGTGTGGCGGAAGTGGCGCGCCATCGGCACGATTTCCTGGTCGTTCATGCCGCCCTTGACGACCATGTTGACCTTGATCGGCCCGAGGCCGGCGCGCTGCGCCGCCTCGATGCCGCCGAGCACGTCGCGCACGGCGAAGTCGACGTTGTTCATGCGCCGGAAGGTGGCGTCGTCGAGCGCGTCGAGCGAGACGTTCACGCGCCGCAGGCCGGCGTCCTTCAAGGCTTGCGCCTTGCGCGCCAGCAGCGAACCGTTGGTGGTCAAAGCCAGGTCGAGCGGCTGGCCGGACGGCGTGCGCAGTTCGCTCAACATGGCAACCAGTTTTTCGATGTCCTTGCGCAGCAGCGGCTCGCCGCCGGTCAGGCGGATTTTTTCCACGCCGTGGGCGACGAACAGGCGCGCGATGCGGGTGATTTCCTCGAACGACAACAGGGAGGAGTGCGGCAGGAAGGCGTAGTCCTTGTCGAACACTTCCTTCGGCATGCAATACACGCAGCGGAAATTGCAGCGGTCGGTGACCGAGATGCGCAAGTCGTGCAGCGGCCGGGCCAGCCGGTCCGCGATGTGGCCCGAGGCCGCCTCCAACCGGGCCGGCACCGTCGGCGCCGAAGCGCGGCCGTCGGCGAAAAATATGATCCGTTCAGACATCGGGGAAGACCTGCCATCCATTCAAGACAGATACGATAGCACGAGGCCCGCAAGGGCACAGGCGACGATCAATTTGATGGTGCCGACCTTGTAGCGCAGCAGCGCGACGGCGGCCGCCAGGCTGAGCAGCATGGCGGCGACGTCCCAGTGCGGCCGCGGCGTGGCGAGCCGGAACACATGCTGGCCGAAGAACAGCGCCAGGCTGACGATGACGCCGACCACGGCAGCCGAGATCGCCGTCAGCGGCGCCGTCATGCGGATGTTGTCGCGCGTCGATTCGACCAGCGGGCCGCCGGCCAGGATGAACAGGAACGAGGGCAGGAAGGTGAAGAAGGTCGCCGTCAGCGCGCCGGCCACGCCGGCCAGTAGCAGGTTTTCGCCGAACACGGCGTGGGTCCAGCCGCCGACGAAGCCGACGAAGGTGTTGACCATGATGAGCGGGCCGGGCGTGGTTTCGCCCAGCGCCAGGCCATCTATCATTTGCGGCGCGCTCAGCCACTGGTAATGCTCGACCGCGCCCTGGAACACATAAGGCAGCACGGCGTAGGCACCGCCAAACGTCATCAGCGCGGCTTTGGTGAAAAACCAGCCCATCTGCGCGAGGACCGAGTCCCAGCCATAGAGCGCCGTCAGGGCGCCCATGCCGCCAACCCACAGGCCCAGGCACACGAGCAGGACCAGGCGAAAGCGCCCCCAGTTGAACAAGGCATGCGCCGGCGTCGGGGTGTGGTCATCGATGAGCGCCGGTCCGTGCGCCTTGCCCGCCTTGCCATGACCGCCCCCGGAGGTGAATTTTTCAGGCGCATAGCGGCTCCCGAGGTAGCCAATCAGCCCGGCGGCCAGCACGATGAGCGGGAACGGCAGCTGCAG
>JACMLV010000557.1 GCA_014379395.1 Burkholderiaceae bacterium | reverse complement strand
TCGCCGATCCCGGGCTGCTGCAACAGCAACTCGATCAGCGCGCCGCCCGGCCAGCCGCCGCCCGGCAGTTGCGCCGACAGCGCGGCAAAACCGGTGTCGATGCAGCGCGCCGACGAGCGCGCCAGCTGCGAGGCCAGCCACAAGGACGGGTGCAGGGTTTCGGGCGCGGCGATGAAGGCGGGGCTGGACATGGCGGTCGGGAAGTCAGAAATACTGTATGAATACACAGTACTATTGCGCTCCCGTTTACGCAAGGCTTATTTTTCACACCGCCGTTTTGCGCCAAACCGGCGCCGGCCGCGCCCTTGCGGTAAGGTAAGATGCCCTTGTCGCCGCAGCGCCGGCCCGCTATTTTTAGACCAGGAGGCATTGATTTGACCGACACCAACCTGATCGCCGCCATCGTGTTCGGCTGCGCGCTGCTGCACACCTTCGCCGCCAAATCGGTCGACTTGCTGGGGCGCCGCCTGCCGCGCCACGCCGGCCTGTTCCATCTGCTGGGCGAGGTCGAGGTGGTGTTCGGCCTGTGGGCCTTCATCCTGATCGCGCTGATGGCCCTGCTCGAAGGCGGCGCCAAAGCCATCGCCTACGCCGAGTCGCGCCAGTACACCGAACCGCTGTTCGTCTTCGTGGTCATGGTGGTGGCCGCCTCGCGCCCGGTGTTCGACGTGATGGAGCGCCTGCTGGCGCAACTGGCCCGGCTGCTGCCGCTGCGCGCCGAGCTGGCGCAGGTCTGGCTCGGCCTGGCGCTGGTGCCGCTGACGGGCTCCCTGATCACCGAGCCGGCCGCGATGACGCTCGCCGCGCTGATCCTGGCGCCGCGCATCTTCCGCGACGGCATGCCGGAGTGGCTCAAGTACGCGGCGCTGGGCGCGCTGTTCGTCAACGTCTCGATCGGCGGCACCCTCACCTCCTACGCCGCGCCGCCGGTGCTGATGGTGGCCTCGGCCTGGGGCTGGGACAGCGCCTTCATGGCCGCCCAGTTCGGCTGGAAGGCGGCCCTGGCCGTGCTGATCAACGCCAGCGGCGTGAGCTTCCTGCTGCGCCGCCACCTGAACGCCGCCGACGCGCCATCGTTCAAACCGGCCGAGCCGACCCTGCCGCCGGTGCCGTGGCCGGTCGCCGCGATCCACCTGGCGGTGCTGGGCGCCGTGGTGGCGCTGGCGCACCATCCGGTGCTGTTCCTCGGCCTGTTCCTGCTGTTTCTCGGCTTCACCCAGGCCTACCAGGGCCACCAGCAGCCGTTGATCCTGAAGGAGGGCCTGCTGGTCGGCTTCTTCCTGGCCGGACTGGTGGTGCTGGGCGGCATGCAGCAATGGTGGTTGCAACCGATCGTTTCAAGCCTGGAGCCGCGGACCCTGTTCTTCGGCGCGCTCGGCCTGACCGCGCTCACCGACAACGCCGCGCTGACCTATCTCGGTTCGCTCATCGAAGGCATCTCCGACGAGGCCAAATACATGCTGGTGGCCGGCGCGGTGGCCGGCGGCGGCCTGACCGTGATCGCCAACGCGCCCAACCCGGCCGGCGTGGCCCTGCTGCGGCGCGGCTTCCAGGACGAGTCGATCGGCTCGCTCGGCCTGCTGCTCGGCGCGCTGGCGCCGACCGCCGTTGCGGCGCTGGCGTTTTTCCTGTAGCCGGCCAAGACCAAGGCAAGCCTCAAGCCGCCGCGTCGAGCGGACGCAGGCGGCGCTGGCGCGAAAAGAAGTCGAGCAGCATCTTGCTCGCGTCCGGGCCGGCCTTGGCGTTGAACGCCAGGCTGGCGTCGCCGCCGCTCCAGGCGTGATCGAGGCCCTCGATGTGGGCCACCCGGAGCAGCAACTTCTTGCCGACATAAAAATCGCGGATCTGGTGCGCGTTGGCCGGATTGCGCTCGCCGCGCCCGGCCGGCTTGAGCTCGACCAACACCGCCGTGTCGCTCGGCATGCGGTTGAGCAGCAGGCTCTGGCGCATCAGATGGGTCTGGTTGATCGGGCGCACCACGGTGTCGCCGGCGCCCTGGATCAGGATGGTCGGCATCCGCGGAAAGGCCGGCCTGCGGTTCAGGACGGCGGCGATGGCGGCGTCGCCCTGGCCGCTGGCGCCGTGCTGCATGACGCTGAGCGCGTTGATCACGCCGTGGCCGGCGCCGTACGCCGGGCCGGAGTGCAGCCCGAGCGCGGCGATCAGCTCGGGATGGTTCAGCGCGACGATGTTGGCCATCGCGGCGCCGGCCGAGATGCCGCAGATATAGATGCGCGAACGGTCGATCGGATAGCGCCCGGCGACCTGCTCGATGACGCCGGCGATCAGGCGCACCTCGCCGCCGCCCTCCTGCGTGGACTTGTCGTACCACTTCCAGCAGCGCTGGGAATGCGCGCTCAGCGATTGCTGCGGATACAGCACCGCATAGCCCTTCCGCTCGGCCAGCCGGTTCATCCGGGTGCCCTGGGCGAACTCGGTCGCGCTCTGCTCGCAGCCGTGCAGCATCACCACCATCGGCATGCCGCCGGCGCGCGTGGCGGGCGGCGCCTTGTCGGGCAGATACAGCCAGTAATTCATGTGCCGCCCGGACAGCGACCCCAACGCCGGTGGCGAATAGCAGGACGCCAGCCAGCGCCCCGGCAGCGCGGCGATGTGGCCCCGGCTCGGGCGCGGCTTGGCGGCGCGCGGCGCGGCCTTCGGTTTTAATTTTGGCTTCGGCTTGGCCGGCGCCTTGACGCGCGGCTTGGGTATGCCCGACGGCGCGCGCAGCAACTGCTTGACCAACTTGTCGACGCTGCGCCGCTGCGCCTTGCCGGCCCGCGTCAGGCCGCGCAACCACTGGGAGAGCGGCTTCACGCGCGCCCCTCCACGGCCGGGAATGCCCGGCCGGCACCACTGGAAAACAGCTTCATTTCGACCTCCGTATCGACACCCACAGTAGCGAAAAACGGACTATCCATCGGTACGCCAGCGCTCCTAGGAGGCTGTCGGACTTAGGGCGTCGAAGCGAAAAAATAGCTGGGCGAGGCCAGATTTTGACGGTTTCGCAGTGCCAATAGCGAGCTGTTGGCCGAGAAAACGGCGAAATATGGGCCGTCCAGGTATTTTTGCAGCCGACGAGCCTAAGTCCGACAGACTCCTAGCGTCAAGCCGGGACGATTGAGACAGATCAAACGTGGCCGGGGGCAGATGCTTAACCTGATTTTCGCAGCGCCCCTTTTTACGGGGCATATTGATCGGTAAAGGAGAACGACATGAGCTATCTGGATCGTGACACCCTTGGCATCTACAAAAGCAGCAAAAGCGGCGGCCCCGGCCCGGACCTGATGGGCGCCGGCACACTGATCGGCGACGATGTCTACAACCATCTGGACGAGGATCTGGGCGACATCAAGGAAATCATGCTCGACATGCGCACCGGCAAGGTGGCGTATGCGGTGCTGTCGTTCGGCGGCATCATGGGCATGGGCGAGAAGCTGTTCGCGGTGCCCTGGCAACGCCTCACACTCGACACCGTCAACAAGCGCTTCCTGCTCGACATCGAGAAGGATCGCCTCGAAAACGCCCCCGGCTTCGACAAGGATCACTGGCCCGACATGACCAGCGATGCCTGGAGCAACGAGATCGACACCTTCTACGGCACCAGCGCCTCGTCCGGCCAGCACACCACGCAGGGCACCAGCGCCGGCCGCTCTGGCGTCGGCAGTTCGGACGTGCGCCGCTAACGCCAAGCCAGGCAATACCGAAGACCGCGCGCGATACGGGAGCAGTTGCCGGCTCCCGCTCGGCGCGCCATGCGGCGATCGCCGCCCAACAAGCCCCTACAATGTCCAGTCGCCCGAACAGGCCGACTGGTCGAACACCCTGATCGTGTTGCGCCCGCCGTTCTTGGCCTCGTACATCGCCAAGTCGGCGCGTTTCAACACGTCTTCGACGTCATCCTCGCCATCGAACAGCGTCAGGCCGATGCTCGGCGTGCTCGCGTAGCTCAACGCGTGGTCCCCGCCCTCCAGAATGAAAGGCTGGTTCAGCGCGCCGAGAATCTTGCTGGCGAGCGCGAACGCGTCTTGCCGCGCCTCCCGCGGCGATTCCGACAGATTCTCGAACATCGAGACAAACTCGTCGCCCCCCAGGCGCGCCACGGTGTCCTGTTCGCGCAGGCAAGCCTGTATGCGGATGGCCACCTGCGCCAGCAGCGCGTCGCCCATCGCGTGGCCATGGGTGTCGTTGAGCTGCTTGAAGCGGTCCATGTCGAGAAACATCAGCGCGCCGAACTGCTGGCTGCGGCGGTTCTTCTGCAAGGCGCCTTGCAAACGGTCGAGCAGCAAACGGCGGTTCGGCAACTTCGTGAGCGGATCGAAAAAGGCCAGCCGGTGAATCTCGGCCTCCTGCCACTTGCGCTGGTCGATATTTTGCACGCTGCCGACCATCCGCAGCGGCTGCCCGTTCGCGCCGCGCTCGACCACGTTGCCGCGGTCCAGCACCCAGACGAAACTGCCGTCCGCGGCGCGCAAACGGTGTTCGCTGACATAGGCGGCGGCGCCGCTCAGGCAGGCATCGAGCGCCAGTTGCACCTGGCTCAGATCGTCCGGATGGATGCGCTCGACGAAGGACTGCAGCGAGTGCGCCAGAAAGGACTGGTCCAGGCCCAGTATCCGGCACCAGGAGGCGTTATGCACCATCGTCCCGGCCGCAATGTTCCAATCCCAGACGCCCTCGCCGATGGCTTCCATGACCAGTCGCAGGCGCTCCTCGCTGGCGCGCAGTTCGACCGTCAGCTGGGTCAGCCGCAACAGGTTGCCGATCCGCTGGCGCACCAGTTCGATGTTGATCGGCTTGGTGATGTAATCGGCCGCGCCGAGCGACAAGCCGAGCACCTCGGTCTCCAAGTCCGACAAGGCGGTCAGGAAGATAATCGGAATCGCGCTCAACGCGGGGTCCGCCTTGAAGCGGCGGCAAGTTTCAAAGCCGTCGACGTCGGGCAGCATCACGTCGAGCAAAATCAGATCGGGCGGTGCCAAAGCCGCCAGCGCCAGTCCCTCCGGCCCCGAGCCGGCCAGCTGGAAATCGAAATCGGCCTCCAGGGCGGTGGCGACGGTGATGATGTTTTGCGGATTGTCGTCGATGGCGAGAATGCGCGGACGTTGTGAGTTCATGCCGACAAGCTCCTTCCCCGCCTGTGCGCCAACTGGCGCAAACGCTCGCTCACCTGCTCGAATTGCATCGCGTTGAGCGCCTTCTCGATGTCGTCGACTTCGCAAGCCAGCTCGGTGTTGGCGACGGCCGCCTTGAGCGCCTTGAAGCGGCCGAACGCGTCGAAGCGGCGCTGCTCCAGTAGCGGCAGGGCTTGCTCGATGATGCACGCCAGCAGGTCCCAATCGGGTGCGGCCGGCGTAGGTGCCGCCGGCGCAGGTGCGGCCGGCATAGGCGTCGCCAACGTAGATTCGGCCGGCGTCGGCACGGCGCCCTCCGGCGCGGCGGGGCGATCCGCCGGCAGCCATTTCGCCAGCAGCTGGCCGAGCGTCTGGAACGCGATCGGCTTGGCGATGAAATCGTCCATGCCGGCGGTCAGGCAACGCTGACGGTCTTCGTCAAAGGCATTCGCCGTAATCGCCACCACCGGGCAGGCGCGCAGGCCGTGCGCCGTTTGCCAGCGCCGGATTTGTTCGAGCGCGCCATGGCCGTCGCGCACCGGCATGGCGATGTCCATCAGGATCAAGTCGAATTGCTCGCCCGACTCGACCGCCTCGACCGCCTGGCGCCCGTTCTCGCACAGCCGACACGACAAGCCGTGCTGCGCCAGAATCAGCTGGGATACTTTCCTGTGGATCACATCGTCATCGGCCACCAGCACGTGGCCGCGCAGGCGCAGCGGGCTGCGGCGGGCCTGCTCCGCGTCGCTGGCCGGCGCCGCCAGTGCCGCTCCGAACCCGGCCCGGATACGGAACCAGAAGCGCGAGCCGCGCCCCAGCTCGGACGTCAGGCCGGCGTCGCCGCCCATCAGGCGCGCCAGCTTTCTCACGATCGACAGGCCCAGGCCGGTGCCGCCGTGCGGGCGCGTGGCCGAGCTGTCGAGCTGCGAAAAAGGTTCGAACAGGCGCGCGAAATCCTGCTCGGCGATGCCGACGCCGCTGTCGATGACGGCGAACTCGAGCAGCGCGCCGCCCTGGTCGGCTTCGATCTGCCGCACCTCGACCTTGATGACCCCGCGCTCGCTGAACTTGATGGCGTTGCCGATCAGATTGGCCAGCATCTGGCGCAGGCGGTTCGGATCGGCCAGATAATGGCGCTCGGCCGGCAGCGTCGAGGCCACCTCGATTTCCTGCTGCTTCAGATGGGCGGCGGCGGCGAACAGCTGCGCGCTCTCGCGGATCAGCTCGACCGGCGAGCAGGCCGCCAGCTCCAGCCGCACCATCCCGGCCTCGACCTTGGCGATGTCGAGGATATCGTTGAGCAGCGCCAGCAGCGTCTGGCCCGAGCGCAAAATGATGCGCGCGCAATCGATGCGCTCCTGCTCCGCCAGCTCGGGCGCGAGCAGCACCTGGGCCATCCCCAGCATGCCGTTCAGGGGGGTGCGGATTTCGTGGCTCATGTTGGCCAGGAAATCGCTCTTGGCGCGGTTGGCGCTTTCGGCCGCGTCCTTCGCCTCGTACAGCTCGGTGATGTCGATCCGAAAGCCGACCCGGAAACCCTCGGGCGTGATCCGGTCCAGCACCCGCAGCCAGCGCCCGCTGTCGGTCTTCTGGATCACCACGGTATTGCCGCTGCGGTGAGCCGCCAGCGCCTCGGCCACCCAGGCGTCGACCCGGCCGACGGCGGCCGGATATTGCCCGCGCTCGGCGCCGAGGCGCAGGATTTCCTGGTACGGGCGGCCGGGAACCAGCAGATCGGCCGATTTGCCGTGATACGCGCGGCACTGGTCATTGCAGTAGGCCAGGCGGTCATCCTCGTCATAGATGACGAAGGCCTCGCCGACGGCCTCGACCGCCGACCAGAGCATCGACTGGCTGCGCCGCAGCTTGCGCTCCATTTCCTCGCGCGCGGCGTTGGCGCGCAACTGCAACACCAGCAGCAAGACCACCAGCACGGTGACCAGGCTGGTCACCGCCAGCACCACCCGCCGGTGCGCGAAATAGGGCGCCAGCGCGCGCTCCATCGTGCGTCCGACGACAAAGTTGAGTTCGTATTCCGGAATCCGGAAATAGCCGTAAATCCGTTCCGCTCCATCGGTCTGGGCGATGCGCCGGTAGTGGCCGGACAGCGGGATCTCGCCGCGGGACTGGAACGGCGTGTTGGACAGCGTCTTGCCCACATACTTTTCAAGGTTCGGGTGGCGCGCCATGATCTCGCCGCCGCTGGCCACCATCGCGCTGACCTCGTAGGAGCGCAAGACGTTGTTCTGGCCGAATTCGGCGAACGAATGGGGACTGACTGAAATGACGATGACGCCGGCAAACCCGGTCGGCCCGAAAATCGGCCGGGTGAACTGGATCGACCATTTGCCCGAGACCTTGCCCAGCACCGGCTTGCTGATGAACAGCCGATCGCGCCCCGGCGCGCCGCTGTGCACGCGGAAATGTTCGCGCTCGCCCAGAAACATGCGCCCGCCGCCGCTGGCCAGATTGGAATACTCGAGATAGCCGTCGGCCCCGATCACCGCCACCTGAAAGGCGACGTCGGCGCTGTGCTCCTGCCGGCGGCGCACGATATCGGCGAAGCCGGCCCGGTTGCCGGCCCAGTAGGAACGCAAGTCGAGCGCGATTTCATTGATGCGCTTGATGGTCGAGCGGGCGTTCTCGGCGAACGCCTGGGCCTGGAAGATGGTGATCTGCTCGGACTCGCGCTGCTCGCTGGCGCGGCTGCGATCGAGGTCGTACAAGGCCAGCGACCAGATGGTGGCGACGCCGATCACCAGCGTGAGCGCCAGCCGAAGCCGCGCCGGCAACGCCAGAATGGCGTTCACGCCCCCGGCTCCGCTGCGCGCTCACCGAACACGTCAATCAGAATGTCCCGCATACGCCGCCCTCTCACATCGATGATGCTGGAGATTGCTTAGATACAAGAAATATTGTACGTGTTTTGTCGGCGGGCAACGGATTAAAATATGCGGCACTGCACTACATTAGCGCTGCATCGACTCCCACACCTTTTGCAGGCGCTTGACCGACACCGGCATCGGCGTGCGCAGCTCCTGCGCGAACAGCGACACGCGCAGCTCTTCCAGCATCCAGCGGAACTCGACCAGCTTCGGATCGGTGTTCTTGCCGGCCTGCCGGTCCTTGGCCGCACGCTGGTACAGCATCGCCGCCTGCTGCCATTCGGCCATCGACTTGGCGTCGCGGGCCGGATCGGCGCGCAGCTTTTCCAGGCGCACGTTCATCGCCTTCAGATAGCGCGGAAAGTGCGCCAGCTGCGCGTAGTCGTTGTCGATCAGGAAGCGCTTGTTGACCAGGCCCTGCAACTGGCCCTGCATGTCGGCCGCCACCGCCGGCGGCAAGCCCTGCAGGCGCTTGGGCAGGCCGTGGAATTCGGTCAGCACCTGCGCCAGCAGGCGCGCGATCTCGTTGATCAGGAGTACCAGGCGCGACTTGCCCTCCTCCTTGCGCTTGGCAAAAGCGGCGCCGTCGGTCGGCAGCGGATCTTGCAGGCAGGCGATGTCGAGCGCCTTCTGGATGATCTGCTCGCGCAACTCCTCCTGCGAGCCCATCGCCATGAACTGCATGCCCATCTGCTGCAAGCCGGGGATGTTCTTCTCGACGTACTTGAGCTGGTCCTTCATCTGCAAGGCGAACAGGCGCCGCAGGCCGACCCGGTGCGTGCGCGCGGCGACGTTCGGATCGTCGAACACTTCCAGGTCGCAATGCGCGCCCTTGTCGACCAGCGCCGGAAAGCCGATCAGGGTCAGCTTGCCCTGCACGATTTCGAGCAGTTCCGGCAATTCGCCGAAGCTCCAGCCGGTCAGGCCGGTGTGCGGCCCGGCGGGGGCGGCATCGGCTCCCGCGGCGGCCTTGGCGCTGGCCGGCGCG
>JACMLV010000556.1 GCA_014379395.1 Burkholderiaceae bacterium | reverse complement strand
TGGACCGCCTGAAGATGCCGGAAGGCGAGCCGATCGAGGCCGGCATCGTGTCGCGCTCGATCGAATCGGCGCAGCGCAAGGTCGAGGCGCGCAACTTCGACATGCGCAAGCAGCTGCTCGAATACGACGACGTCGCCAACGACCAGCGCAAGGTGATCTACCAGCAGCGCAACGAGCTGCTCGAGACGACCGACATCTCCGACATGATCGCCTCGCTGCGCCACGGCGTGTTCACCGACCTGGTGCGCACCTTCGTGCCGGCCGAATCGGTCGAGGAGCAGTGGGACGTCAAAGGGCTGGAAGCGACGCTGGCGAGCGAGTGGCAGATCGAATTGCCGCTGGGCGAGATGCTGGCGGCCGAGCCCAACCTGACCGACGAGGACTTGCTCGAGCGCGTGCTGGGCGCGGCCGACGCCGTCTATCAGTTGAAGATCGACGTCGTCGGCAAGGAAGCGTTTGGCGGCTTCGAGCGCAGCGTCATGCTGCAAAGCGTCGACAGCCACTGGCGCGAACACCTGGCCGCCTTGGATCACCTGCGCCAGGGCATCCACCTGCGCGGCTACGCCCAGAAGAACCCGAAGCAGGAATACAAGCGCGAGGCGTTCGAGCTGTTCGCCCAGATGCTCGACATGATCAAGAACGACGTCACCAAGCTGGTGATGACGGTGCGCATCCAGTCGCGCGAGGAAATCGACGCGGCCGATTTGGCGATGCAGCAGTCGCATGTGGAAAACGTGCACTACCAGCACGCCGACTACGATCCGAACGCGGCGCCGGAAGAGTTGCTGGCGCCGGCCGACACCGGCGACGAGCGCGTCAACGTGCCGGTCAGCGCGGGCGTCAAGGTCGGCCGCAACGACCCTTGCCCATGCGGCAGCGGCAGGAAATACAAGCAATGCCACGGCAAGCTCGCGTAACGCGGCTTGACGGGTAAAAAAGGGCGGGAGAATGAAAATTCTCCCGCCCTTTTTTATCGTTCGCATCTTCAATGTTGACATCGGGGCGGCGCGGTTTTCAGTCAAGGAAGGCGATCTTGTAACCGGCGCAGGCCTGCATCGTCGGCAAGAGTAAAATCACTTTGTTCGCAGTGAAGCGACAGCCGCAGTCAGGCGGCGCCACCGTCCTGGTCGATTAGGAGATCGCCTTGAATCTCATCGCATTCGACACCCTGAAATACGCCAACCGGCTCAAGCAGGCCGGCTTCTCGCCCGAGCAGGCCGAAGCCGGGGCCGGCGCGCTGGCGGAGGCGCTCGATGCGCATCAGGCCGAACTGTCGACCAAGGCCGACGTCGGGGCAGTCAAAACAGCACTCACGAGCGAAATCGCCGAAGTCAGAAGTGCGCTCACGAGCGAAATCGCCGAAGTCAGAGGTGTGCTCGCGCGCGAAATCGCCGAAGTCAGAAGTGAGCTCAGGAGCGAAATCGCGGCAGTCAAGGCCGATCTGGCGGCGATGGACGCGCGCCAAACCGCCGCGCTGGAAAAAATGGGACAAACCCTGTTCATCCGCCTCGGCTCGCTGATGACGGTGCTGGTCGGCCTCCTCGCGGTCATCAGCCGGATGCCGCACTAGGGAAATACAAGCAGTGCCACGACAAACTCGCGTAACGCGGCTTGAAGGCACCTCGTTATACACAAGTCTGCTGCGCGCCTACTCTGCGTAGCGCGCGCATCGTTTTGACGGCGACGTGAACATCCTTCAATCCCAGCCAGATCGTCTTGACGCCCGGTTCGCCGTCGCCCTTGCGGGCAAGGAAGCC
>JACMLV010000063.1 GCA_014379395.1 Burkholderiaceae bacterium | reverse complement strand
TGGTCGGACAAGATTATCGCCGGCATGTTTACCATCGGCTTTTTCGGCCTCGCCATCGACATCGCCATGAACGCGCTGAACAACCACTTGCTCAAGTGGCATCGCGGTCTGGACCATAACTAGGAGACGGCCATGACGACCATTCATATTCAAGCGGTGAACAAGGTGTTCGCCGGTCCGGGCGGGGATGTTATCGCGCTCAAGGACATCAATCTCGAGATTGCCAGCGGCGAGTTCATCTGTCTGCTGGGGCCGTCCGGCTGCGGCAAGTCGACCTTGCTCAACGCCATCGCGGGCTTTTCGCACCCCAGCTCGGGGCAGATTCTGGTCGACAGCGCGCGCGTCACGGCGCCCGGCCCGGATCGCGGCATGGTGTTCCAGGAGTACGCGCTGTTCCCCTGGATGACCATCGAGGCCAATATCGCCTTCGGGCTGGAGATCGCCGGGCGCTCGGCCACGGCGATTGCCGAGCGGGTCGAGATGCTGCTCAAGATGCTCGGCCTGTACGAGTTCCGCGCCCGCTTTCCTAAGGATTTGTCGGGCGGCATGCGTCAGCGGGTGGCGATCGCCCGGGTGCTGGCGCTCGATTCGCCGATCATGCTGATGGACGAGCCATTCGGCGCGCTCGACGCGCTCACGCGGCGCAATCTGCAAGACGAGTTGCTGAAGATCTGGAAGGTGTTCGGCACCACCATCGTGTTCGTCACGCACAGCATCGAGGAGTCGATTTATCTGGCTGATCGGACGATTGTGATGACGTATCGGCCCGGCACCGTCAAGCGCGATGTGCCGATCGCGCTTGAGCGTCCGCGCGATCCGAGCGACCCGGAGTTCAACCGCCTCAAGCGGATGCTGGGCGAGATGGTGATGGAGGAGCAGCAGCGCCACCACAATGCCGAGTTGCTGACGAGCACGGCGGATTAGGGCCCCGCCACGGTGGCCCCGCCACAGTGGCCCCGCCTCGGCGGCCCCACCTCGGCGGCCCCACCCATCCCACGGTTCTCGGGGGAACGGTGATGGAGAGGCGGCGCTTCCGTCCGCGTGGGCACAAAAGCGGTGCCCACCCTACGACCCCATCGGTAGGGTGGGCACAATTTTTTGTGCCCACGCGGATGCGCGCGCGGACACGAACGCGGATACGGAATGCGCGCCACGATGGCCCCGCACCACTCCACATTGCAACTAGGCAAGCCCCGAGGGCGGATGCGATACTGGGCGACGGTCTCGATTAAATATGGAGCAGCGATGGCTTTGCCCAGTTCGACAGTGAAACAGCCAGCCGCCGCCGCGTTGCTCGCGGCCGCGTCGCTGCTGGCCGTCGCCCTGCTCGCCTACTGGTATGTGAAGGGCCGCCAGCTCGATCAGTTGCACCGCGCCCTCGCCTCGCGCGCCGAGTTGTACGCGGCGACCATCGGCGGCGCGCTCGACAAGTATGAGTTCCTGCCGCTGGCGATCGCCCAGAGCGAGGAGATTTCCACTCTGCTCGAACCGCACGACGCGGCCACGGTCGCGCACGCCAACGCCTTCCTGGAAGACATCAACCAGCGCGCCGGCGCCTTCGCCGTGTATGTGCTGGATTTGAGCGGCACCACGCTGGCGTCGAGCAACTGGCGCGACGAGACTTCCTACGTCGGCCAGAATTACGGCTTCCGGCCCTACTTCACGCAGGCGGCGGCCGGCGGCATCGGCCGCTTTTACGGCATCGGCGCCTCGACCTTCGAGGCCGGCTATTTCATTTCGCAGCCGATCCGGCGCGGCGGGCGCATCGTCGGCGTGGCGGCCACCAAGGTCAACCTGGACTGGATCGAGCATTCGTGGCGCACGCCCGGCGCTGCCGAGCAGATCTGGGTGCGCGACGCCAACGGCGTGATCATTCTGTCGTCGCTTCCGGCCGTGAAATTCAATCTGCTGGCGCCGCTGTCGCCGCAGGCCACTAAAAGCATCGCCGAGCAGCGCCAGTTCCTCGGCCGGGCGTTGCCGATTCTGCCGCACAAGGTGTTGCAGCAGTTCGCCGACGGCGCCGCCCACTTGTCGCTGGAGCGCGCCAGGGACGGCGCGCCGGGCGCGAGCGCGGAATATCTGGCGCTGTCGCGCCACCTGGCGCCGCTGGAGTGGCAGATCACGGTGCTGGCCGAGCTCGACCAGGTGCGCGCCGCCGCCCG
>JACMLV010000555.1 GCA_014379395.1 Burkholderiaceae bacterium | reverse complement strand
TCGAGCATGTGGTCGAGGAAGGGCACGCCGGTGTCGAGCTTTTGCAAGCCGGTGCCGTCGAGATTGATCGCGACGCGAACTTGCGTCTCGTTGGTGTTGCGCGTGATTTCTGCGGTGCGGGTCATGGGGGCGGGTTCTTGCGATTAGTGTTGCAAACTCGGTTACAAACTCGGGGCGAAACTTGTGGCGAAATCCGGTGCTAAATGTGTGCTAAATGCGGCGGTGCGAAGCCAGCGACGCGCTCAGCGCATCGAAAAAAGCGGCGTTTTCTTCCGGCGTGCCAACCGTGATGCGCAAGCAATTGGTCAGCACAGGGTGCATTTTACCCAAATTTTTGATTAAAACCTTGTGGCTCAGGAGTTTCGCATACACGGCATCGGCCTCGGCCACCCGGATCAACAGGAAATTGGCGGCCGAGGGGAACACTTCGACCCCGTGCAGCCCGGCCAGCCGCAGCGCCAGCGCGTCGCGCGCGGTGCGCAGCAAGCCGGCCTGGGCGTCGAGCACGTCGAGGTGGTCGAGCGCGAATTCGGCCGCCGTCTGCGTCAGCACGTTCACGTTGTAGGGCGGGCGCACCTTGTCGAACTGCTGCAAGATGGCCGGCGCGGCCGACAGATAGCCGAGCCGGATGCCGGCCAGGCCGAGCTTGGACAGCGTGCGCATGACGACCAGGTTGGCGAACTCCGGCAGGCGCGGCATGAAGCTTTGCTGGGCGAACGGCTGGTAGGCCTCGTCGACCACGACCAGGCCGGTCTCGCCGACGGCGGTGATCAGGTGTGCCATGTCGTAGGCGTCGTACAGATTGCCGGTCGGATTGTTCGGATAGGCCAGGAACACCAGCGCCGGCCGGTGCCGGGCGATGGCGTCCAGCATGGCGTCCATGTCGAGCGAAAAATCGTCGTTGAGCGGGACGCCGACGAAATCCATGCCGGCCATTTGAGCCGAGCGGGCGAACATGACGAAGGCCGGCTCGGGCGCGAGCACCACCGCGCGCCGCTCCTGATGGGCGCAGGCGGTGGTCATGATGGAAATGAGCTCGTCGGAACCGTTGCCGAGGATGACGTCGTAGCCGGCCGGCACGCCCAGGCGCGAACGGATCTTCTCCTTCAGTGTCGCGTAGTCGCCGGCCGACGGATAGCGGTTCAGCATCGCCCGCGCCAGCCGCTCACCCAGCTCGGCGCGCAGCGGCTCGGGCAGCGGGTAGGGATTTTCCATCGCGTCGAGCTTGATGAAACCGCTCGCGTCCGGCACGTGATAGGCGCCGGTGGCGCGCAGGTCGGGCCGGATGGTGTTGCTGATGAGGTGTTCGGTGAAGGACATGCCCAATTTCTCGGAGATCGTTACAAACTCTGTCGCCAAAAGGAGGCGATTTTCCCGATCGGAGCCATTACCCGCGCGGAAAGGTTCGTAAAGTTAGTTGGTTAATACGTCAAGATTCAACTCGGCCTGTACGGAGGGCTGGGTCTCGGATTGAAGCGGCTCTTTTTTTTCGGCGCGCGGACGTCGCTTCACTTTTTCACGCGCATAGGGTTTATCGGGGTTGTCGATCGCGGTCAAACGCTTTTCAATCACCTCGCAATAGACCGGATTGAGTTCGAAGCCGACGTAATCGCGCCCGCAGCGCTTGGCGGCCACCGCGCTGGTGCCGCTGCCGAGGAAGGGGTCGAGCACCACCCCGCCCGGCGGACAGGAGGCCTTGACCATGCGCTCGATGATCTCCAGCGGCTTCTGGGTCGGATGCTCGGCGCGCTCCGGGTGTTCGCGGTGCAGCCGCGAGACGCTCCACAAATCCTTCGGGTTGTAGCCCAGCTCGAGCCACTTGGCGCCGACGAAAATCGAGCGCGAGCGCGCCTTCTTGGTCTCGGCGTCATACGGGATGCGGATCGCGTCGAGGTCGAAGTAGTAGTCCTTGCGCTTGACGAAAAAACCGACCGTGTCATGCACCGAGGTGTAGTTGCGCACGCTGCCGCCCATCGACGGCACCCGGCGGTCCCAGATGATCTCGTTCATCATCGTCATGCGCTGCTTGAGCATGACGAAGATTTCCGGCGAAAAGCGCCAGGTCAGGAAGATATACAGGCTGCCGTTCGGTTTCAGCTTGGGCAGCGCGCGCTCGATCCACTCTTCGGTCCAGCGCAGGTACTCGGCCACGCTTTGCTGGTCCGAGGCGTTGCCGTAGTCCTTGCCCAGGTTGTAGGGCGGATCGGCCAGGATCAGGTCGACGGAGGCGTCCGGGATGCGCGCCAGTCCGGTCAGCGCATCCTCGCAAAACACCCGATTGACCCAATCGCTCATGCGGCCACCCGCTTTAGAAACGCGGCTTTGGCTGCGGCTCGATGCGCAACTCGGCGCTGCGCGCGTGCGCCTGCAGGCCCTCGCCGTAGGCCAGCTCGGCGGCGACCTTGCCCAGCGTTTGCGCGCCGGCTTCGCTGACGAACAGGATCGACGAGCGCTTCTGGAAATCGTACACGCCCAGCGGCGACGAGAAGCGCGCGGTGCGCGAGGTCGGCAGCACGTGGTTCGGGCCGCAGCAATAGTCGCCCAGCGATTCGGACGAGAAGCGGCCGAGGAACATGGCGCCGGCGTGGCGGATCTGGTCGGCCCACTGCTGCGGGTCCTCGGCCGAGATTTCCAGGTGCTCGGCGGCGATCGAGTTGGCGATCGCGCAGGCCTCGGCCATGTCGCGCACCTTGATCAGGGCGCCGCGGTCTTGCAGCGAGGTGCGGATGGTTTCGTGGCGCGGCATGCTTGGGAGCAGCTTGTTGATGCTGGCCTCGACCCGCGCGATGTAGTCGGCGTCCGGGCACAGCAGGATCGCCTGCGCCAGCTCGTCGTGCTCGGCCTGCGAGAACAAGTCCATCGCGACCCAGTCCGGGTCGGTGCTGCCGTCGCACAGGATCAGGATTTCCGACGGCCCGGCGATCATGTCGATGCCGACCACGCCGAACACGCGGCGCTTGGCGGCCGCCACAAAGGCGTTGCCGGGGCCGACGATCTTGTCGACCGCGGCGATCGTCTCGGTGCCATAGGCCAGCGCGCCGACCGCCTGCGCGCCGCCGATGGCGATCACGCGGGTGACGCCGGCGATCGCCGCCGCCGCCAGCACCATCTGGTTGCGCACCCCGTCCGGGGTCGGCACCACCATGATGATCTCCTCGACCCCGGCCACGTGCGCCGGGATCGCGTTCATCAGCACCGACGACGGATAGGCCGCCTTGCCGCCCGGGACGTAGATGCCGACCCGGTCGAGCGGGGTGATCTTCTGGCCCAGCACCGTGCCGTCCGGCTCGGTGTAGGTGAAGCCGCCCAGTTCCTGCTTCTGGCGCTCGTGGAACACGCGGATGCGGCGCGCCGCCTCGTTGAGGGCGTCGCGCTGGGCCGCCGGCAGGACGGCCAGCGCGGCGTCCAGCTCGGCCTTGCCGATGTCGAGGTCGGCCGCCGTTTTGGCGCCGCCGTTCGGGATGCGGTCGAAGCGGTTGGTGTAATCCAGCACGGCGGCGTCGCCGCGCGCCTTGACGTCGGCCAGGATGGTCGTGACCGCCGTTTCAATGGCGTCGTCGGTGCCGGCCTCGAAGGCCAGCAGGGCGCTCAGGGCCGGCTTGAAGTCGGCGGCGGTCGAATCGAGTTTGCGTAGCGTGATCGGCATGATTGAGGCTCCTCGGCGAGTTAAGCGCGGCTTTTCGAGGCGCGCTCGAAGGCTTCGATGATCGGTTGCAGGCGCTCGCGCTTGAGTTTCAAGGCGGCCTGGTTGACCACCAGGCGCGACGAGATGTCCATGATGTGCTCGACCTCGACGAGGTTGTTGGCGCGCAGCGTCGAGCCGGTGCTGACCAGGTCGACGATGGCGTCCGACAGGCCGACCAGCGGCGCCAGCTCCATCGAGCCGTACAGCTTGATCAGGTCGACGTGCACGCCCTTGGCGGCGAAGTGCTCGCGCGCGGTCTGCACGAACTTGGTCGCCACGCGCAGGCGCGCGCCCTGGCGCACCGCGCTCTCATAGTCGAAGCCGGCCTGCACCGCGACCGACATGCGGCACTGGGCGATGTTCAGGTCGATCGGCTGGTACAGCCCCTCGCCGCCGTGCTCGAGCAGCACGTCCTTGCCGGCCACGCCGAAGTCGGCCGCGCCGTACTGGACGTAGGTCGGCACGTCCGAGGCGCGCACGATGATCACGCGCACGTGCGGGTCGTTGGTCGCCAGGATCAGCTTGCGCGAGGTTTCCGGGTTTTCCAGCACCGTGATGCCGGCCGCTTCCAGCAGGGGCAGCGTGTCCTCGAAGATGCGGCCTTTCGACAGCGCCAGGATCAGCTGGGAGTTGTTGGCGGGAGCGCCGCTGGTGGAACGATTCATGTCTGCTTCCTTGTTGTCTTTGCTGGTTACTGCTTTACTTGATGCGGCGCACGTCGGCGCCGACCTGCGACAGCTTCACTTCCATCCGGTCGTAGCCGCGGTCGAGGTGGTAGATGCGCTCGATCACGGTCTCGCCGCGCGCGGCCATGGCGGCGATCACCAGCGAGGCCGAGGCGCGCAGGTCGGTCGCCATCACCGGCGCGCCGATCAGGTGGTCGACGCCGGCGATGATCGCGGTGTTGCCCTCGATGGTGATGTTGGCGCCCAGGCGGTTCATCTCCTGCACGTGCATGAAGCGGTTCTCGAAGATCGTCTCGGTGACGCGGCTGGCGCCGCCGGCGATGGTGTTGACCGCCATGAACTGGGCCTGCATGTCGGTCGGGAAGCCCGGATATTCGGTGGTGCGGAAGCTCACCGGGGTCGGCCGGCCGCTCATGGTGGCGCGGATCGAGTCCGGCCCGAACGTCATCGCCAGGCCCATCGCGCGCAGCTTGTCGAGCGCGGCGTCGAGGATGTCGGTGCGGGTGTTGGTGAGCGTGATGTCGCCGCCGGTGGCCGCCACGGCGCACAGGAAGGTGCCGGTCTCGATGCGGTCGGCGATCACCGCGTGCGCGGCGCCGTGCAGGCGCTCGACGCCCTGGATCACCAGGCGATCGGTGCCGATGCCTTCGATCTTGGCGCCCATCTTCACCAGCAGGTGCGCCAAGTCGGTCACTTCCGGTTCGCGCGCGGCGTTTTCCAGCACCGTCTCGCCTTCGGCCAGGGTCGCCGCCATCAGCAGGTTCTCGGTGCCGGTGACGGTGATCATGTCGGTGACGATGCGGGTGCCCTTGAGCTTTTTGCACTTGGCGTAGATGTAGCCGCCTTCGATGTGGATCTCGGCGCCCAGCGCCTCCAGGCCCTTGATGTGCTGGTCGACCGGACGCGAGCCGATCGCACAGCCACCCGGCAGCGAGACCTTGGCTTCGCCGAAGCGCGCCAGCAGCGGGCCGAGCACCAGGATCGAGGCGCGCATGGTCTTCACCATCTCATACGGCGCCTCGAGCTTGTCGATGGCGTCGCCGTGCAGCGTGACGCGTGCGCCGTCCTCTTCGATGCGCAGGCCGGTCTGGCCGAGCAGCTTGAGCATGGTGCGCACGTCGTGCAGGTGCGGCACGTTGGATAGTTCGAGCGCGTCGGCCGTCAGCAGGCCGGCGCACAGGATCGGCAGGGCGGCGTTCTTGGCGCCCGAGATGGCGATCTCGCCGGAGAGGCGGCGACCGCCTTGAATCAGCAGCTTATCCATTGAGGCTTTCGAATTCTTCCGGGGTCATGGTTTTCATCGACAGGGCGTGGATCTCGCCGCCCATGCGCTGGCCGAGCGCGGCGTAGACCAGCTGGTGGCGCTGGATCAGGCGCTTGCCGGCGAAGGCATTGGAGACGATCAGGGCGTCGAAATGGGTGCCGTCGTCGCTGACGACTTGCAGGTGGCTGCATTCGAGTCCGGCGGCGAT
>JACMLV010000554.1 GCA_014379395.1 Burkholderiaceae bacterium | reverse complement strand
GCGCGGCGTGCGCCTGCGCGGCAGCATCAGCTGCGCCTTCGGCTGCCCGTATCAGGGCGAGGTGACGCCGGACGCGGTGGCCGCCGTCGTGATCCTGATGCGCGAACTGGGCTGCGACGAGATCGACATCGCCGACACCATCGGCGTCGCCACGCCGCAGGCGGTGCACGCGGTGTTCGCGCGCGTGATCCAAGAGTTTCCGATCGAGCGCCTGTCGGGCCACTTCCACGACACCTACGGCCAGGGCATCGCCAACATCTACGCCGCGCTCGAAGCGGGCGTGACGATCTTCCATTCGTCCGTGTCCGGCCTGGGCGGCTGCCCCTACGCCAAGGGCGCGACCGGCAACGTCGCCACCGAGGACGTGCTGTTCCTGATGCAGGGACTGGGCATCGAGACCGGCGTTGACCTCAACCAGGTGGTCGAGGCGGGCCAGTTCATCGCCCGCCACCTGGGACGCAAATCGGTCAGCCGCGCCGGCAACGCGCTGGCGGCCAAGCTGGGCCTGACCGCTTGAACACGCCCGCGACAGCCAAGGCGACCGAGCCGGCCCGCAAGCGCGCGTCGCTCGGCGCGCGCTCCGAGCGACGCGTCAAGGAAATCCTGGCGGCGGCGCGCAGCGTGTTCTCCGAGCACGGCTACGAGAAGACCACGACGCTCGAAATCGCGCGCCAGCTCGGCATCTCCGAGGCGACCATCTTTTCCTATTTCAAAAGCAAGCGCGACCTGTGCATGCAGGTCATCAAGCTCTGGTACGACGAGATCTCGCAGGTGCTGGAAGAGGAGGTGCCGCGCATCGGCGGCGTGCGCGCCCAGCTCCATTTCGTGGTGCGCAAACACCTGATCACCCTGATGCAGGAAGGCACCGGCATGTGCAAGCTGGTGCTGAGCGAGGGGCGCAGCGCCGACGACGAATTCGCCGGCCTGATCGCCGAACTGAAGCGGCGCTACACGGCGCCGTTGATGAAGGTGCTGGCGCAGGCCCAGCGCGCCGGCGAGGTGCGCCCCGACATGCCGCTGCCGCTGCTGCGCGACATGGTCTACGGCTCGATGGAGCATGTGCTGTGGGATTACATGGTCAACAAGACCAAGCCGGAGATCGACGTCACCGCCGACCAGCTGACCGGGATGCTGTGGTGCGCCTTCGCGCCGGTGCGGCGCGAGCTCGGCCAGCTCGACCAGTTCCGCAGCGAGGTGGCCGACGCGCTGCGCCGGCTCGATGCGGGTGGGCGCGAGTAGGTTCTACCGGATATCGTTTATCTATCAGGCCTGCGCCAGCGGAACCCGCCGTCGGTCGACTAGGTGGCGCAGCGGGAGGTGGGCTCGGCGTTCGGTGCCTGAGTCAGGCCGTCACCACTTGAGTTTGCACCTCGACCTTGAGCGCGCGCTTGGTGGCGGCAAAGACCGCCGAAATGTTGCTCATGGTCGGGTTGCCCGACTGTGACAGCATCCGGTGCAGACTCTTGACCGGCTTGTGAATTTCTTCTGCCAGCGCCTCGAATCCCACGGTGGCATTGACAAGGTCGCGCAGGATCAGCTTGGCCGGCTCCGGCTCGCCGTTGACGAACAGGGCGATGGCCTCATCCAACAGGGCCTGAGCAAAGGCCGGGTCGCTCTGCACGCGCGCGGCCACGGTTTCTTTAAAATCACGGGTCAGTGCCATGTTCACTTTCCTTTCTTGGTCGATGCTTTGCGGCGCTTGTAGTCTTCCCACAACGCCACCGCCTGATCAATGTCCGGCTGCTGGCGCTTCTTGGTGCCTCCACCGATCAGGATGATGATCTTCAGACCGTCCTTGGCCAGGTAGATGCGCAACCCTGGGCCCCAGTCGATCCTGTACTCGCCAATGCCACGGAACCACTCGACATTGGACAGGTTGCCTTGTTCCATCCGGCTCACCGCCACTCGCACCTTGGCGGCGGCGACGGCTTCCAGCGACCCGAACCACTGCGCAAAGGGACTCTCGCCCGCAGCCAGTAGCAGTTCTTTGATCTGGTACTTCATGGGTTAGATGGTAACGTATAAGTTCCCGGTGCGCCAGTGGCGAGTAGCCTCAGGAACCGAGCGCGCTTGCCTCGAGCCAGGTCACCGACGCCAGGAACAGATATCCCGCGCCATAGACGGTCTTGATGAAGGCCGGGCTGCTGGCCTCGGGCTCGAGCTTGCGTCGCAGGCGCGAGATGCTGACGTCGATGCTGCGGTCGGTCGACGATAAATCGCGGCTGCCCAGCAGCTGCTCGCGCTGCAGGATGCGGTTCGGGTTGTTGACGAACACCTTCAGCAAATTCGCCTCCGCCGTGCTGAGCAGGTTGCGCTCGCCGCCCGGCGTGTACAGCGTGTTGTTGCCGACGTTGAACTGCCAGCCGGAGAAGGCGGCG
>JACMLV010000553.1 GCA_014379395.1 Burkholderiaceae bacterium | reverse complement strand
GACCCGCACCGCCGAGCGCACGCACATCACCCCCTAATCGACCCAGCTGTTCTACGCCTGCGTGTCGCCGCCGCGGCGCCTGCCCCGCCCGCTGGCCGGGCGCCGCGGCGGCATCACGCTGGCGTAGAACAGCTGGTTCGATTCGGAGGTGATGACCGAGCGCTCGGCGTTGCTGCTCGAGCGCGCGATGCGCCACAACTCGTCGAGCGACCAGTGGAACAGCGCGGTCAGGTGGCGTCCGACCGGCTCGTTGTTCAAGCGGCCGAGGGCGCCGCCGCCGAACAGCTGGCGCGCGCCGGTGTTGGCGCCCACCACCACGCCGTCGGCGTCGAAGGCGAGCATGATTTCGCCGCTCACCTCGACCAGCGCCCAGGTCGAGCCCAGGCGCAGGATCCAGCGGTCGCGGAAATGGCGCAGGAAGTTGGCGTCCTCGATCATCTGGGCGTACATCACCGTCAGTTGCAGCGCCAGGTGCTGGCTGTCCTTCGATTCGGGCGAGCGCATCGCCGACATGTCGAGCACGGCCAGGAACTTGCCCTCGGGGTCGAACAGCGGCGCCGCCGTGCAGGTCAGGCCGATGTGGGTCGAGTCGAAGTGTTCGGCCTGGTGGCAGGTCAGCGCGGTCTGTTCGATCAGGCAGGTGCCGACGCCGCAGGTGCCGGCGTAGTTCTCGCTCCACTCGGCGCCCAGATACAGGCCGGACGATTTCAATTCGCGCTGGCGCGCGTCGTCGCCGATGTAGTCGACCGCGATGCCGTTGGCGTCGGTCAGCAGCAGCACGTAGTCCAGCCCGCACACCCGCTTGTACATCTGTTCCATACCGACCCGCGCCACCAGCATGAATTCCTCGATCTGCTCCTGGTGCTCGCGCAGCTTGTCGGGCGTGACGATGCGCGGCGGCTTGGGCCGCGCCGGATCGAGGCCGTGGTCGTTGACGCAGCGCAGCCACGATTTGCGGATCAGGTCGGACGTCTCCGCCTCGTCGTGGCGCGCGTAATGCCCGGCGACCGACAGCACGGTCTCGATATGCTGCTCTTGGGCAGAGTTTCTCATTGCAGGTCTCCTCCAAACCGCAGCGGGCGACGGCTCTGGGGCGTCTGCGCCGATGCGGCGTTAATCTAATGTCTCTCCGTGCCTTGATGCAAGTCAAAGGCTCTCTTATTATGCGCCTTTCCGCTGGCGCCGCTTCACGATTTTCCGGCCTCAAAAAAAGGCGGCTGGCCGCTTCCGGCCGGTCCGATTCCGGCGCCCAGCGCCTGCGCGTCGGCGTGGTAGCTCGACCTGACCATCGGGCCGACGGCGGCGTGCTGGAAGCCCATCTTGTAGGCTTGTTCCTCGAACATCTTGAACACCTCCGGATGCACGTAGCGCCGCACCGGCAGGTGGTCGTTCGACGGCGCCAGGTACTGGCCGATGGTCAGCATGTCGACGTCGTGGGCGCGCAGGTCGCGCATGACCTGCAAGATCTCGGCGTCGGTCTCGCCCAGACCGAGCATGAGGCCGGACTTGGTCAGCAGCGCCGGATGGCGCGTCTTGAATTCGTATAGCAATTGCAGCGAGTGCGCGTAGTCGGCGCCCGGGCGCGCTTCCCGGTACAGGCGCGGCACCGTTTCCAGGTTGTGGTTCAGGACGTCCGGCAGGCAGTCCTGGAAGATATCCAGCGCCTTGTCCAGGCGGCCGCGGAAGTCCGGCACCAGCACTTCGACGCGGGTCCCGGGCGACAGCGCGCGGGTGTGCCGGATGCAGTCGACGAAGTGGCCGGCGCCGCCGTCGCGCAGGTCGTCGCGGTCGACCGAGGTGATGACGACGTAGTTCAGCCCGAGCCTGGCGATGGTGCGCGCCAGCGTGGCCGGCTCGTTGGCGTCGAGCGGATCGGGACGGCCGTGGCCGACGTCGCAGAACGGGCAGCGGCGGGTGCACTTGTCGCCCATGATCATGAAGGTCGCCGTGCCCTTGCCGAAGCATTCGCCGATGTTCGGGCAGCTGGCCTCCTCGCACACGGTGACCAGCTGGTTCTCGCGCAGGATGCCCTTGATTTCGTCGAAGCGGGTCGAGGCCGAGGCGCCCTTGACGCGAATCCAGTCGGGTTTTCTCAGACGCTCGGCCGCTGCGATCGGAATGATCTTGATCGGGATGCGGGCGGTCTTGTCGGCGCCTTTTTGCTTGCCGTTGCCGGCCGCCGCTATTGCTGCGGCGCCGGCGGGAAGGGGGGTATCGCTGTTCATGAATGTCGGCATGCCGGTGAAATGAAAAAAGGAGCGGGCCGGGCCCGCTCCGAAAACCGGGCCGCCGCCCGGGGGAGAGGATGAACCACGTTCAGATCCGCTGCGCCTGCATTTCGCGCGCGATGTATTCGGCCTGCCGGATCGCCAGCGCGACGATGGTCAGGGTCGGATTGGCCGCCGAGCTGGAGGTGAACTGGCTGCCGTCGGAGATGAACAGGTTCTTGACGTCGTG
>JACMLV010000552.1 GCA_014379395.1 Burkholderiaceae bacterium | reverse complement strand
CCGGCTGGCCAAAGCGCACGGGCTGGCCGGGGTGCTGGTGTTTCACTGCAGCGGGGCCAAATCCTCGGCCGAGCTGCAGGCCGCGCAGGACGCCGGCGCGGTCACGGCCAGCGTGCATCCGGTGCGCAGCTTCGCCGATCCGGCCGCGGTGGCCGCCCGGTTCGACGGCACTTTTTGCGGGGTCGAGGGCGAAGCCGCCGCGCTGGCGGTGCTGAATCCCGCCTTGCTGGCGGCGGGCGCGCGCCCGATCGCGATCGACGCGGCCGCCAAGACCGTCTACCACGCCGCCGCCGTGTTCGCCTGCAACTATCTGACGACGCTGCTCGACACGGCCTTGCGCGCCTACCAGGCGGCCGGCATCCCTGAGGAGGTGGCGCGCGAGCTGGCCCAGCCTTTGGTGACGGAAACGGTGGCCAATGTGTTCAAGCTGGGGCCGGCGCAGGCGCTCAGCGGCCCGATCGCGCGTGGCGATTTCGCCACCGTCGACAAGCAGCGGCGCGCGCTGGCGCGGTGGGAGCCGGCCAGCGCCGCGCTGTACCAGGCGCTGGTGGCGCCGACGACCGCCCTGGCCGAGCGCAAGCGGCGCCGTTCGCATGCCTGAAATTTTTTCCAAAACGGGCTTGTTAATATCGACAAATGGCGGAATTAGCAATAAGCTTTGTTGTTGAAGTTGGGCAATACACAAAGACAAAAACTTACACGGGCGCGCAGGGCGACGCCCGGCCGGATAGGGACGAGCGATATGTTGTTTTTAAAAAATACGATGTTGAAGAAGGCGCCCGGCATTTACGATGTCGACATTGCGGCGAAACCGCCCGGCAAGACCTACGGCGTCTTCATGGCGACCGATCCGGACAATCCGCCGGCCCATTTGTTCGAGGAGTTGCAGGCGCTCGGCTTCGAGCAGACCTACAGCGCCGGCTACACCCACCGGGATCGGGGCAAGGTGCTCGATTTGCATTTCCAAAAGCGTGGCACGGACCTGTTCCACGGCTGGAAAAGCGAGGAGTGCCAGGCCAATCTGGTGATCATCCGCGCCCTGTTCGGCCGCGTCGGCATCGACGTCACGCCGCGCGTGATGACGCTGGCCGAAGCCTATTCCTGATTCCGAAGCGGAAGGCGCCGGCGGCCCGGCGCGCGCCGGCTTAATGTGGGAAACTCGATGGCGAACCCGCCGTTACCCGATTGAGCCGCCGTGGATTTATTTGCCCCTGCCGACGATGTCCTGACGCCGATCCCGCTCGACGACGGCGAGCTGTATTTTCTCGCCCGTCCGGCGGCGCTGCCGGAGGGGGACATCCTGGCGCGCCTGATCGGCGAAACCGCATGGCGGGCGGAAACCATCACGCTGTGGGGCCGGCGGTATTTGCAGCCGCGCCTGATCGCCTGGCAGGGCGAGGCCGCTTACCGCTATTCCGGGCTGACGCTGACGCCGCAACCGTTCTCGCCCTTGCTGCGGGAGTTGCGCGGCGCGGTGCAGCGCGCCACCGGGCGGCGCTTCAACAGCGTCTTGCTCAACTGCTACCGCGACCAGCGCGACAGCATGGGCATGCACAGCGACGACGAGCCCGAACTGGGGCCGGAGCCGGCCATCGCCTCGCTCAGCTTCGGCGCCGCGCGCACCTTCACCCTCAAGCACAAGCGCCTGCCCAAGACGCTGAAATTGCAGCTTGGCGACGGCAACCTGTTGCTGATGGCCGGCAAGACCCAGCAGAACTGGCGCCACGGCATCGCCAAAACGCGCCGCCCGTGCGGGCCGCGGGTCAATCTTACCTTCCGCAACATCGCCTAAGAGCAGTGATTTTTGCTGAAAAATGGCTAATCGCGTTGACTGCGCCATCGTTGGCGCGCGTCAGCGATGCTTACATTTGCTGACGTTTTTTACCATCTTTCCACGGACTTGTACTTTTTGCAGTGCTATCTTTGCGGCTTCGCAATTCCGAGGAACTGCGATTCGCAGCGAGTCCCTGAAACCATCCCGAAAGACCAAGACCATGAATAAAATTCTTTTTGCATTGATTGCTTCCGTTACCGCGCTGTCCAGCGTTTCCATCGCTCACGCAGAAGGCGCCTATGCCGGCGTCGGCGTGGCCGCCACCCGCTACAAGTTCGATGTGCCGAACGTCGTCAGCAACGACGACCACAGCGGCAATAAGGCCGCCGCCAAGGTGTTTGGCGGCTACGAGTTCGACAAGACGTTCGGCGTGGAAGCCGGTTACACCAACTTCGGCAGCAAGGCCTATAGCTTCACCCAAGGCGGCGTTCCCGGCCGCATCGAGGCCGATTCCCACTCGCTCTATGTGGCCGGCAAGGCCAGCATGCCGGTCAACGAGCAGGTTTCCGTCTTCGGCAAGCTGGGCGCGTCGCGCAATCACGACGGCCTGAGCGGCAGCGGCGTTGCCGCCGGCGTCCAGGGCGACAGCAAGACCGGCCTGTATGCATCGGTCGGCGCGCAATACGCGCTCAACAAGAACGTGGCGTTGACCGCCGAGGTTGAGCACTACGGCAAAGCCGCCGACTTCGGCCGCAAATCGAGCGCGCTCGCATTCGGCGCCCGTTATAACTTCTGATCGGTCGGCGTAGATCGCCGTGCCGCCTTGACGCGCCTCGCGCGCGTCGCCAACAAAAAAGCCCGGCGCCGCTTGTGCGGCCGCCGGGCTTTTCTCCATCTTGACCGACGTTACACCGTCAGCGGCTTGTAGCGGATGCGCTTGGGCTTGGCGCCTTCCTCGCCCAGGCGCTTCTTCTTGTCGGCTTCATATTCCTGATAGTTGCCGTCGAAGAAGGACACCTGCGAATTGCCTTCGAAGGCCAGGATGTGGGTCGCGATGCGGTCGAGGAACCAGCGATCGTGGGAGATGACCATCACGCTGCCGGCGAATTCGAGCAGGGCGTCTTCCAGCGCGCGCAGGGTTTCCACGTCCAGATCGTTGGACGGTTCATCGAGCAGCAGGACGTTGCCGCCCATGAGCAGCGTCTTGGCCAGGTGCAGGCGGCCGCGTTCGCCGCCCGACAGGTTGCCGACCATCTTCTGCTGATCCGAACCCTTGAAGTTGAAGCGGCCCAGATAGGCGCGCGACGGCATTTCGAAGCGGCCCACAGTGAGCATGTCGGCGCCGCCGCTGACGTCCTCGAACACGCTCTTGTTGTCCGACAGCGCGTCGCGGTTCTGGTCGACGATCGAGACCCTGGCGGTCTTGCCGATCACCACTTCGCCGCTGTCCGGTTGTTCCTTGCCGGTGATCATCTTGAACAGCGTCGATTTACCGGCGCCGTTGGGGCCGATGATGCCGACGATGGCGCCGGCCGGGATCGTGAAGCTCAGGTTGTCGATCAGGAGGCGGTCGCCGAAGGCCTTCGAGACGTTCTTGAACTCGATCACCTCGTTGCCGAGGCGCTCGGCCACCGGAATGAAGATTTCCTGGGTCTCGTTGCGCTTTTGGTATTCGTGCTCGGACAACTCGTTAAAGCGCGCCAGGCGCGCCTTGCTCTTGGCCTGGCGGCCCTTCGGATTCTGGCGCACCCATTCCAATTCCTTGGCGATGGTTTTCTGGCGCGACGATTCGGTCGCCTCCTCCTGCTTCAGGCGGTTGCCCTTTTGCTCCAGCCACGAGCTGTAGTTGCCCTTCCACGGGATGCCGTGGCCGCGGTCGAGCTCCAGGATCCATTCGGCGGCGTTGTCGAGGAAGTAGCGGTCATGGGTGATGCCGACCACGGTGCCGGGGAAGCGCAGCAGGAATTGCTCGAGCCAGTCGACCGATTCCGCGTCCAGGTGGTTGGTCGGCTCGTCGAGCAGCAGCATGTCGGGCTTGGACAACAGCAGGCGGCACAGCGCGACGCGGCGCTTCTCGCCGCCCGACAGCACGCCGATCTTGGCGTCCCACGGCGGCAGGCGCAGCGCGTCGGCGGCCATTTCCAGCTGCAAATTCAAGTTGCCGCCGTCGGAGGTCGAGATGATCGCCTCCAGGCGCGCCTGCTCGGCGGCCAGCGCGTCGAAGTCGGCGTCCTCCTCGGCGTAGGCGGCGTACACGGCGTCGAGCTTGGCTTGCGCCTCGAACACTTCGCCCAGGCCGCTTTCCACCACCTGGCGCACGGTCTGCTCGGGGTCGAGCACCGGTTCCTGCGGCAGGTAGCCGATGTTCAGGCCGGGCATCGGCACGGCCTCGCCCTGGATGTCGGTGTCGATCCCGGCCATGATCTTGAGCAGGGTCGATTTGCCGGAACCGTTCAGGCCCAGCACGCCGATCTTGGCGCCCGGGAAGAACGACAGCGAAATATCTTTCAGGATCTGGCGTTTCGGCGGGACGATTTTGCCCACGCGGTTCATGGTATAGACGTAATTTGCCATTGCGGAATCTCGGATGATGAACAAAGGCGAACAGAATACGATAAACGCCCTGTTCAAGCTAGCTGGAATATGGCCGGCGGCGCGCGCGGGCGCCGCCGTCGGCCGGGCCGGAAAGCCGGGGGAGGCGGCCGGAACCCGTGTTATGCTTGCACCAAAAAAGGGCGCATGAACGTCCCCATCGCAGTCAAAAATAGCCAATGAGAAATGGCAGGAGAGAGAGCTGTGCGCATTAATCTTCCCGTTACGAATCGCGAATATTTTGTACAAGACAGGGAAACCATCGTTTCCAAGACCGACCTGAACGGCAACATCAGCTACGTCAACCAGGATTTCATCCGCATCACCGGCTTCAGCGAAGAGGAGTTGCTGGGCGCGCCGCAGAACATCCTGCGCCACCCGGACATGCCGGAGGAGGTGTTCGCCGATTTCTGGCAGACGCTCAAGGCCGGCAAGACCTGGACCGGCCTGGTCAAAAATCGCTGCAAGAACGGCGACTATTACTGGATCGAGGCGATCGCCGGGCCTCTGATCAAAAACAGCAAGGTGGTCGGCTACACGTCGATCCGCGGCAAGCCGGACCGGGAGCAGGTCGAGCTGACCGAGGCGGCCTACCGCGCCATCAAGGCCGGCGACAGCGGACTGACGGTGCGCGCCGGCCAGGTGGTGCCGCGCTCGGCGCTGTGCGCGCCGGCGCTGCTGACCAATGTGTCGATCAACGCCAAATTGTTCTTCATCTTCATGGCGTTTTTCATCCTGTTCGCCAGCAATGCGCTGCTGGTCTGGTTCGCGCCCGGCGTCGGCGGGGTCTGGGCGCTGGCCAGCTCGGTGCTCGGCGCGCTGTTCGCGGCGGTGTCGGGGCTGGTCCTGCACGGCGCCGTGGTCAAGCCTTTGAAGCAGACGCTGCACGACATCAACCGCATCAGTTCGGGCGACTTGTCCGGCAAGATCGCGATCCACGGCGACGACGAGCTGGGCATGGTGACGCAGGCGCTGCGCATCTTGCAAATCAACGTGAAATTGCTGGTCGGGCAGATTCAGCAAGTGACGGAGATGATCAATTCCAGCACCAGCAAAATCGTCGGCGCCGACGACGAGGCCTTGTGTTCCGAGTCCTGCCCCTGCAAGCACTCGGTCAGCGAGTTGGCCGCGGCGCGCCGGAAAGAAGCGGCCCGGGCCTGCAATAGCTGAGGCTAGGAGTCTGTCGGACTTAGGCTCGTCGGCTGCAAAAATACCTGGACGGTCCATATTTCGCCGTTTTCTCGGCCAATAGCTCGCTATTGGCACTGCGAAACCGTCAAAATCTGGCCTCGCCCAGCTATTTTTTCGCTT
>JACMLV010000551.1 GCA_014379395.1 Burkholderiaceae bacterium | reverse complement strand
TGCGCGAGTCCGGCGCGCTCGCGTCGGCCAACAGGCGCCGCTTGCACTCCTGCCAGACCTGGCCGACGTAGCTGCGGAACAAGGGGTCGCCGAGCGCCTTGGCCACCAGCGCCTGCAACTTCGCCTCGTATTCGGGCGAGCTGGCCAGCTTGCCGATCAACTCCTCGGTGGCGCCGTGGAAGCGCTCGCGCCACTCGCTGTCCTCGCCCTGGATTTCCACGAGGATGCTTTGCACGCCCGTCATCAGGCGCTCGTAGAATTTCTCGTCGATCGCCTTGGGCATCCAGCGCGGACTGTGCTCGTGCACCTTCTGGCGGATATATGGCCGGTTCTGCTCGAGCGCGCCGGCCACCAGGCTGAGGATGCGTTCGAGCAGCACGAAATGCTGGCGCCCGGCCACCAGCACGGAGAGCACCTGCCCGAGCAGCGGCGCGAAGCGCACGTCCTTGAGCGAGCCGGCCAGCGCGCGGCGCATGAAGGCGGCGGCCTGCTCGTCCTCGACCAGGCGCAGCAACGCCGGCACCGCCTCGACCAGATGGGCGGCGACGACGCGGCTGTTTTGCTCGTGCTCGAGCCAGCGCGCGGCGCCGCCGGCGAAATCGACCTGCGCCAACTCCTCGGCGAGCACCTCGCGCGTCATGAAATTGTGTTGCAGGAAGTTGCCCAGGCTCTCGCCGATACGGTCCTTGTTTTCCGGGATGATCGCGGTGTGCGGAATCGGCAGGCCGAACGGGCGCCGGAACAGCGCCGTGACGGCGAACCAGTCGGCCAGCGCGCCGACCATCGCCGCCTCGGCGAAGGCGCCGACGAAGGACAGCCACGGATGGCGCGCCTGCTGCGTGCGCGCGGCCAGGAACACCAGCGCCATCAGCGCCAGCAAGCCGGTGGCGATGCGCCGCATGCGCGTCAGTTGGGCCTGCTGTTCGTGTTCGCGCATGGGCGTCGGCGTAGGCGTCGGCGTCGGCATCGGCTAGTCGAGCATGCCGTTTTCCAGCAGCACGTCGGCGATCAACTCCAGGCGCAGCACCGGGCTTTCCTGGCACAGCAGGCGCAGCTTCTCCTCGACGCCCAGCGGCAGCAGCTCGCACCAGCGGTTCGCCACCCAGCCGCAATCGGCGAGCCGGAACGGCGCCGCCATCGGCATCTCGCCGGCCGGGATGCCTTGCACCTGCAACGAATGGATGAACTTGCCGAGCGCGTCGGCGACATTGCGCTGCTCGGGCGGAACCGGCAGCGCCTGGTCCGGCGCCAACGCCTCGACCTCGGCCATCCACAGCCCGTGCCGCAGCTGCATGCTCGAGCGCAAGCGGAAGCGCGTGCCGCCGATGCAGCGCACATGCAGCAGGCCGGTGTGCGGCGCGCTCCACTCGACGATGCGCGCCAGCGTGCCGGCCTGGCCCAGCGTCTCGCGGACGCCGGGCTTGCGCACCTCGTCGCCGGCCAATAGCGGCACCACGCCGAACGGCTGGCCATCGGCGATGCAGCCCTTGATCATGTCCAGGTAGCGCACCTCGAACACCTGCAGCGGCAGGAAACCGTCGGGAAATAACACCGTATTGAGCGGGAACAGGGGTAGCGTCGTCATGGCCTATGATGGCATGAATGGCGGGCCGGCGCAGCAACGACGGCGGCCCGCGCCCCGGTTACCGGCTTGCCGTCGTTGCAGCGGCTGTGTCGACAGCGAACCGACCTGACACGCAACCCGGCATAGCCGGCCCTATATCGTTTCGTTTCGATTCCATGAACACCATAACTATTTCCCTTCCGGATGCGCTGAAATCGTTCGTCGACGAGCAAGTCGCCCAGCATGGCTATGGCAGCTGTAGCGAGTATGTGTGCGAATTGATCCGCCAAGACGCGGACCGGCTCCGCCTGCGTGGCCTGCTGCTGGAAGGGGCCGCCTCTCGCCGGGCCGCGCCAGCCGACGCCGCCTATTTCGACGCATTGCGAGAACGGCGGCGCGAACGCTAGGAGTCTGTCGGACTTAGGCTCGTCGGCTGCAAAAATACCTGGACGGTCCATATTTCGCCGTTTTCTCGGCCAATAGCTCGCTATTGGCACTGCGAAACCGTCAAAATCTGGCCTCGCCCAGCTATTTTTTCGCTT
>JACMLV010000550.1 GCA_014379395.1 Burkholderiaceae bacterium | reverse complement strand
TGGCGCGGCAAGGTCGTCATCGCCGGCGCCTGGAGCGTGCCGGCCTGGCGCTACCTGCGCGCCGCGCTGAGCGTGTTCTGGCGCGAGGCCGGCATGTGAGGCGGGCCGGCGAATTGGCAGGCGCGCGCTCTGCCGGCGCGCCCGGGAAGGCTATAATCACGCCCTATGGGTGAACGCTATTTAAAAAGTATCCGGCTGCTGGCGGAATGCCTGCAAGGCTTCGAGCGCGTTTCGGGCGACTATGTGCGCCAGTACGGCTTGACGCCCGCGCAATTCGACATCATCGCCACCCTCGGCAACACGCCCGGCATGTCGTACAAGGAACTGGGCGAAAAAACCCTGATCACCAAAGGCACGCTGACCGGCGTGATCGACCGCCTCGAACAGAAGCACCTGGTCGAGCGGGTGCGCAGCGTCGACGACAAGCGCTCCTGGCGGGTGCGCCTGACGGCCGCCGGCGAGCGCGCCTTCGACGACGTGTTCCCGCGCGTGACGGCGCAGGGCAAGAAAATGTTCGCCCATCTGAGCGAAGCCGACTTCACCGCGCTCGAACAGAGCCTCTCGGGGCTCAAGCAAGCGATCAGCGCCGCCGGCGGCGACTGAACCGCCCGGCCTCCCCCTATTTGAAAAACCAAGGAAAACAGATTGAAAACAACACTGCTCGAAGGTAAAAAGCCAGCCAAATTCGACAAGCACATCATCGGCAACCTGCTGCTCAACGTCGACACCCCGGTCGAGGTGCGCAAGGAAAAACTGATCATCGGCGTGCGCAACGAGGACGGCGAAATCTACCGCCTGATCGGCGCCACCAAGCCGAACAGCTTCATGAACGCGGTCGAGGAACTGGTCGACCTGGGCCTGGTCGATGAACTCGACGGTATCGACGACACCGAGGACGGCTGCGACGCCATCTTCCGCGCCACCGAATAAAAACCAGCGCGTTGAATGCAAGAAGGGCGGCCCGCGGGCCGCCCTTCTCTTTTCCGGCTTTACCGTTTACACCACGGCGCCGTCCGTATCGTCCTTCTCCTTGATCGGCTTGATCAGGTCTTCGCGCTTGACGCCCAGCCACATGGCGACCGCCGCGGCGACGAACACCGACGAGTAGATACCGAACAGAATACCGATCGTCAGCGCGATGGCGAAGTAGTGCAGCGTCGGGCCGCCCAGGAACAGCATCGACAGCACCATCATCTGGGTGCAGCCGTGGGTGATGATGGTGCGCGAGATGGTGCTGGTGATGGCGCTGTCGATCACCTCGTGCACCGTCGCCTTGCGCTGCTTGCGGAAGTTTTCGCGGATCCGGTCGAAGATGACGACCGACTCGTTGACCGAGTAGCCCAGCACCGCCAGCACGGCGGCCAGCACGGTGAGCGAGAACTCCCACTGGAAGAAGGCGAAGAAGCCGAGGATGATGACCACGTCGTGCAAGTTGGCGACGATGGCGGCGACGGCGAACTTCCACTCGAAGCGGATCGCCAGATAGATCATCACGCCGATGACCACCATCACCAGCGCGTTCAAGCCGTTCTGCGCCAGCTCGTCGCCGACCTGCGGGCCGACGAATTCGACCTTTTGCAGCACCACCGATTCGGCGCCGGAGGCGTCGACGCAGCCGGTCTTGACGATGTGCTCGCCCTTCGCCGTCACGCTTTCCATCTGTTTCGTGGCGCCGTTCTCGGCCTTGCAAAGCGCCTCGAACACCAGTTGCGAGCTGTTCGCGCCACTGATCGTCTTGATCACCGGCAGGCGGATCATCACATCGCGCGCGGTGTCGAAGCTGGTCACCTCCGGCTGTTCGTAGCCAAGCCCTTCGAGCGTGTGGCGGATCGATTCGAGCTTGGCCGCCTGCGGGTATTTCACCTCCAGCACGGTGCCGCCCTTGAATTCGACCGACAGATGCAAGCCCTTCTGGAACAGGAAGAACACGGCGGCGACGAAGGTCAGGGCCGAGACCACGTTGAAGATCAACGCGTGGCGCATGAAGGGAATGTCTTTTTTAATCCGGAAAAATTCCATGAAATCCTCAGAGTTCGTGTTGCGCGCCCGGCGCGGCGGCCGGGCGTGTGCTGATTTACTTGGCCGGCTTGGCCGAATTGGCCACACCTGGAACCCAGACGGTGCCGATCGCGATCGAGGTCAATTTCTTCTGGCGGCCGTACCACAGGTTGACCACGCCGCGCGAGACGAACACGGCCGAGAACATCGAGGTCAGGATGCCCAGGCAGTGCACCACCGCGAAGCCGCGCACCGCGCCCGAGCCGAACAGCAGCAGGGCCAGGCCGACGATCAGGGTCGTCACGTTCGAGTCGAGGATGGTGGCCCAGGCGCGGTCGAAGCCGGCCGCGATGGCCGCCTGCGGCGTGTTGCCGGCGCGCAGCTCCTCGCGGATGCGTTCGTTGATCAGCACGTTGGCGTCGATCGCCATGCCGAGCGCGAGCGCGATGGCGGCCATGCCGGGCAGGGTCAGCGTCGCCTGCAGCATCGACAGCAGCGCGATCAGGAGCAGCAGGTTGCAGGCCAGCGCCAGCACGCTGAAGAAGCCGAACATCATGTAGTAGAGGATCATGAAGATGGCGATCGCGGCGAAGCCGTAGACGGTCGAAAGGAAACCCTTCTTGATGTTCTCGGCGCCCAGTTGCGGGCCCACGGTGCGCTCCTCGATCACGTCCATCGGCGCGTACAGCGCGCCCGAGCGCAGCAGCAATGCCAGCTCGGTCGAATTCTCCGCCGCGCCCATGCCGGTGATCTGGAAGCGCGTGCCCAATTCGCTCTGGATGGTGGCCACCGACAGCACCTCCGGCTTGCCCTTCTCGAACAGCACGATCGCCATGCGCTTGCCGACCCGGTCGCGGGTCGCCTCGCGCATCTTGCGCCCGCCGTCGCCGTTCAGGTCGATCGACACGGCCGGCTGCTGGTTCTGGTCGAAGGTCGCCGACGCGCTCGAGATGTAGTCGCCGGTCAGCACCACGTCCTTCGACAGCACCACGGGAACGTTCTTGCCGACCGTGAACAGCTCGGAATTGAACGGGATCGCCGAGCTCAGCTCGGTGCCGGGGATGATGCTGTCGTCGACCATGCGCACCTCGAGCGTGGCGGTGCGGCCGATGATGGCCTTGGCGCGCGCCACGTCCTGCACGCCGGGCAGCTGCACCACGATGCGGTCGGGACCCTGCTGCTGGATGATCGGTTCGGCCACGCCCAGCTCGTTGACGCGCTTGGACAGGGTGGCGATGTTTTGTTTGACGCCGTCGTCGATGGTTTGCTTGAGCGCGGACGGCTTCAGGCCGACGGCCAGCTTCAGGTCGGAACCCTCGCCGCTGTCGACGAAGGCCAGGTCGCTCATCTGGTCGGCCAGCACGGCCTTGGCCTTGGCGCGCGTCTCGGCGTCGCGGAATTTGATTTCGACGGTGTCGCCGACGCGCTCGATGCCGGCGTGGCGCACGTTCTTGTCGCGCAACAGGCTGCGCGCGCCGGCCTGGATGCCCTGCACGCGCTTGGTCAGCGCCGCCTTGACGTCCACTTGCATCAGGAAATGCACGCCGCCGCGCAGGTCGAGGCCGAGGTACATCGGCTGCGCGCGCAGGCTTTGCAGCCAGGCCGGAGTGTTCGGCTGCAGATTGAC
>JACMLV010000549.1 GCA_014379395.1 Burkholderiaceae bacterium | reverse complement strand
GTGCAGCGTGCCACCGGTGTAGTAGCCCCGCGTCTGCGCGAGCGCCAGCGTTTCCATGACGACGCCCTGGCCGGCGAAGGCGGCGTCGCCGTGGACCAGGATCGGCAGCACTTGCGCGCCTTCCTTGTCGCCGCGGCGGTCCATGCGCGCCTTGACCGAACCCTCGACGACCGGGTTGACGATCTCCAGGTGCGACGGGTTGAACGCGAGCGACAGGTGGACCGGGCCGCCGGCGGTCGAGATATCGCTCGAGAAGCCTTGGTGGTACTTGACGTCGCCCGACGGCAGATCGTCGCCGTGCTTGCCTTCGAATTCTTCGAACAATTCCTGCGGCACCTTGCCGAGGGTGTTGACCAAGACGTTCAGGCGGCCGCGGTGGGCCATGCCGATCACGATTTCCTGCACGCCTTTTTCACCGGCGCGCTGGATGGTCTCGTCGATCGAGGCGATGAACGACTCGCCGCCTTCGAGCGAGAAGCGCTTCTGGCCGACGTACTTGGTGTGCAGATAGCGCTCCAGGCCCTCGCCCGCGGTCAGGCGGTCGAGGATGTGGGTTTTCTTTTCTGGCGAGAAGTCCGGGGTCGAGCGGATCGACTCGAGCTTTTGCTGGATCCAGCGCTTTTCGGCCGGATCGCTGATGTACATGAACTCGGCGCCGATCGAGCGCGTGTAGGTGTCGCGCAGGAAGTTGATCAGGTCGCGCAGGGTCGCCGTTTCGGTGCCGAAATAGGTGTTGCTGATATTGAAGACGGTGTCCATGTCCGCGTCGGTGAAACCGTAGAAGCTCGGCTCCAGCTCGGGGATCGATGGGCGCTCCTGGCGCTGCAGCGGATCCAGATTGGCCCAGTGGCTGCCGAGGTAGCGGTAGGCGGCGATGAGCTGGGTGGCGGCGACGCGCTTGCGGCCCATTTCGGCGTCGGCCGAAGCGGAAACGGTGCGGATCGGACCTTGCTTGGCGCGCTCGGCGAACGAGGCGACGACCGACGCGTGGCCGACGTCCGGCTTGTTCGAGCCATCGACGGCGGGCACGTTTTGCATCGCGTCGAAGTAGCTGCGCCAGTTGTCCGGCACCGAACCAGGATTGTTGAGGTAGGCCTCGTACAGGTCTTCCACGTACGGTGCGTTGCCCCCAAACAAATAGGAGTTTGCGGTATTTTGTTGCATCATATTGCTCACCTTTCTTCGCGCTTCGCGAGAATCAGCGGGTTAATCTAACCTTCCGCGACACGGCCTGACCGGTTAGCGGATTGCACATCAAGTTGTGGGGAAGGGACGGTAATTCATCGGCATTGCAAATCGATTGGCAAGGATAGCACGCGCGCTTGATGAGTCACAACTAATAGTATGAATTAATTACCCAATCAGCCCCTCTGCGCAACGAGTTGACTTAAAAGCGATATTTTGCGCCCAAAACTGGCCGCGCCGCACCACTTTCCGGCCCAGTTATAAATTTATTGAATGACGGATATTTCCGCAACCGAGGGCTTGCCGGCGCGCTGCCAACAAAAGCGAGGGGCGTAAAAAAAGCGAGCCGAGGCTCGCTTTTTTGGGTGCGGCGAAAACTTAGGCGCGCTTGTCGAGCGGCAGCACTTCGCGGGTTTGCGAACCGACGAACAACTGACGCGGACGGCCGATCTTTTGCTCCGGGTCCGAGATCATTTCGTTCCACTGAGCGATCCAGCCGATGGTGCGGGCCATCGCGAAGATGCCGGTGAACAGCGACACCGGGATGCCCAGCGCGGACTGCACGATGCCCGAGTAGAAGTCGACGTTCGGATACAGCTTGCGCGAGACGAAGTATTCGTCTTCCAGGGCGATCTTCTCGAGCGCCATGGCGAGCTTGAACAGTGGGTCGTCTTGCAGGCCCAACTCTTCCAGCACTTCGTAGCAGGTCTCGCGCATCAGCTTGGCGCGCGGATCGAAGTTCTTGTAGACGCGGTGACCGAAGCCCATCAGCTTGACGCCGGAGTTCTTGTCTTTCACTTGCGCGATGAACTCAGGGATCTTGTCGACGGTGCCGATTTCCTTGAGCATGTTCAGGGCCGCCTCGTTGGCGCCGCCGTGGGCAGGGCCCCACAGGCAGGCGATACCGGCAGCGATACAGGCGAACGGGTTGGCGCCCGACGAGCCGGCCAGGCGGACGGTCGAGGTCGAGGCGTTCTGTTCATGGTCGGCGTGGAGGATAAAAATCCGCCGCATCGCCCGCTCGATGATCGGGTTGACCTCATACGGCTCGGCCGGGACGCCGAAGGTCATGCGCAGGAAGTTGCCGGTGTAGCTAAGGTCGTTCTGCGGATAGAGAAACGGCTGCCCGATGCTGTACTTGTGCGCCATCGCGAC
>JACMLV010000548.1 GCA_014379395.1 Burkholderiaceae bacterium | reverse complement strand
TCGGCTGCAAAAATACCTGGACGGTCCATATTTCGCCGTTTTCTCGGCCAATAGCTCGCTATTGGCACTGCGAAACCGTCAAAATCTGGCCTCGCCCAGCTATTTTTTCGCTTCGACTCCCTCAGTCCGACAGCCTCCTAGCCGGCCGTGCCGATGATGCCCACTTCGCGCCATTCCGGGATTTCATGAAGGACGGTCCGTAGGGTGTGCGGGGCCGCCCTACTCGGCTAGTGTAGTGTTGCACTCTTCTTGCAACATAAAAATGCGTCTTTTCCGCCGATACTGCGTCAAAAATCCTCGCAATACCTCGGTATTGCTGCGGTTTTTTCCTTGTCTCGGCGAAAAATCCGCTATTTTTATAAGTCGCAATCAACGCGCAACACTACACTAGCCCACCGTGCCGATGATGCTCACTTCACGGTTTTCCGGGATCTCGTTGTAGGACAGCACGTGCAGCCCGGGCGCGAACAGGCGCGCGTAGCGCGCCAGGAGCGGCCGGATCTGCGGCAGCACCAGCAGCAGCGGCGGCGTGGCCTGCTGCTTCATCTGCTCGCGCGCGACCGGCATGTTGATTTGCAACTGGGACAGCAGGTGCGGGTCGATCGGGTAGTTGTCGAGCGCCACCTTGCCGCTCGCGCGGGCCTGGTTGAGCGAACCGAGCAGCATGTTCTCGAGCTCGCCGCCCAGGTTGAACGCCTGCATCTCCAGCTTCTGCCCGCACAGCCCGGTGACGATCTGGCGCCGCAGCGCGCAACGCACCTCGGCCGCCAGCAGGATCGGGTCCTTGGTGGTCTCGGCGCTGTCGACCAGGGTGGTGGCGATCGGCACGATGTCCTTGAGCGAGACGCCCTCGGTCAGCAGCGCGCGGAACACGCGCAGCAGCTGGGTGTGGGTGAGCGCCTTGTCGAGCGCGCCGGCCAGCTTCGGCGAGAGCGCCGCCAGGCGCTCCGTCAGCGCCGCCACGTCCTCGTGGCGGAACAATTCCGGCAGATACTCGCGCACCATCTTCGACAGATGGGTGGCGATCACGCTGGGCGCCTCGATCACCTGGTAGCCCAGGCCCAGCGCGTGCGCCTTGTCGGCCGGCGCGATCCAGGTCACCGGCATGCCGTAGGCCGGCTCGAGGCCGGGAATGCCGTCGAGCTGGCCGTACACGTTGGGCGAGGGAATCGCCATCAGGTAGTCGCTCATCACCTCGGCCTGGGCCACCACGGTGCCGCTGAGCACGATCGCGTATTGCGAGGGCTTCAGGGCCAGGTCGTCGCGCACCGCGATCGGCGGCAGCAGCAGGCCCATCGCCTCGGACAGGCTCTGGCGCACGCCCTTGACGCGCTTGGCGAGCGGCTCGCCGTGCGCCTTGTCGATCAGGTTGACCAGCTTGTAGCCGAGCGAGACCGACAGCGGCTGCACCGCCGGCAGGTGCTGCCATTCGAACTCCGGCGCGCGCTCCTCGCGCAGCGCGGCCTCGATCGCGGCCAGGCTGGCCGGGTCGGGCTTTTTGATCTGCCGCGACAAGCGCCAGGCGACGTAGGCGAGCACCGCCGCGAAGGGCAGGAACATCGTGGCCGGCATGCCCGGGATCAGGGCCAGCGCGATCAGGATGCCGGCCGCGCTGGCGATCACCGCCGGCGAGGTCAACACCTGGCTGGCGACCTGCTGCTCGAAGTCGCCCGAGTCGCTGATGCGGGTCACCAGGATGGCGGCGGCGGCCGACAGCAGCAGCGCCGGGATCTGCGCCACCAGGCCGTCGCCGATGGTCAGCAAGGCGTACAGGCGGAACGACTCGCCGAACGACAGGTCGTGCATCAAGGAGCCGATGGCGACGCCGCCGACCATGTTGATGATCAGGATCAGGATGCTGGCGACGGCGTCGCCGCGCACGAACTTGGAGGCGCCGTCCATGGCGCCGTAGAAGTCGGCCTCGGCGGCCACGTCCTGGCGCCGCAGCTGGGCCTTCTCCTGGTTGATCAGGCCGGCGTTCAGGTCGGCGTCGATGGCCATCTGCTTGCCCGGCAGCGCGTCCAGCGTGAAACGCGCCGAGACCTCGGAGATGCGCTCGGCGCCCTTGGTGACGACGGCGAAGTTAATGATCATCAAGATCACGAACACCACCAGGCCGACCACGAAGTTGCCGCCGATGACGACGTTGGCGAACGCCTCGATGACCTTACCGGCGGCGTCGGCGCCGGTGTGGCCGTGCAGCAGCACCACCCGCGTCGAGGCCACGTTGAGCGTGAGCCGCATCATCGTGGTGGCCAGGATCACGGTCGGGAACACCGAGAAGTCGAGCGGCCGCTTGGCCGACACGCTGACCAGGATGACGATCAGGGCCAGCACGATGTTGAAGGTGAACAGCACGTCGAGCAGCACCGGCGGCAGCGGCAGGATGATCATCGCCAGGATGACCAGCAGGAAGATCGGCGTGGCGAACTTATGGCGGCGCATTTCCGCGACCACGCGGTTCAGGAAATTCATGACGGTGAAACCTCGCTCAGATTGGATGGCACGACCACCTCGTTGGGGAATGGGGGCTGGACGGCGCGCCGTCCAGTTTTAAACGCCTGCAGCTGCAGCACATAGTTGAGCACCTGCGAGACGGCCTGGTACAACTGCACCGGAATTTGCTGGTGCACCTGGCTGGTGTTGTAGATCGCGCGCGCCAGCGGCGGCAGGCTGAGCGTCTCGATGCCGTGCTCGTCGGCCACCTGGCGGATGAACAGCGCCATCTCGTCGACGCCCTTGGCGACGACGAAGGGCGCCTCGGCGCGGTCGTGGTCGTACTTCAGCGCCACCGCGTAGTGGGTCGGGTTGACGATCACCACGTCGGCCTTGGGCACCGTCTTGCGCACGCCGCGCCGGGACAGCTGGCGCTGCAGCTGGCGGATGCGCTGGCGCACTTCCGGCCGGCCCTCGCTGGTCTTGTGCTCCTCCTTCAAGTCCTGCTTGCTCATGCGCTGGTTCTTGGCGAAGAAGAAGGCCTGGGCCGGCACGTCGATGATGGCGAAGATGATGAACACCGAGCACAGCGCCATCAAGCCGTCGAGCGCCAGGTTGGCGCCGCCGGCCAGCGCCACGGGCAGCGTCTGGTGCTGCAGCTCGACATAGGCGCGCAGGCTGGAGCGGCTCACATGCACCATCACCAGGCCCAGCATGGCGGCCTTGGCGAGCGAGATCGCGACCTCGAAGCCGTGCTTGGGGGTCAGCAGGCGGCCCAGGTTCTTGGCCGGCGACAGGCGCTCCATCTTCCATTCCCAGTGCTTGGTGCTGACCACCCAGCCGCCCGGCACGAGCGAACCGAGCACGATGGCGAACGGCACCACGAACAGCGGCAGCAGCATCTTGATCAACAGCGCGGCGGCGCTCGCGAACACCGTCGACAGCGCGTTGTCGATCGCGCCCTCGCTGCCGAGCGGGGCGAAGGCCTGCGCGAACAGCTCGCGGAAGCCGTCGAAATAACTGGGCAGCAGCCAGACGAACAGCTTCAGGCTGACCAGGATGCCGAGCGCGGTCGACAGGTCGCGCGAGCGCACCACCTGGCCGTCCTGGCGCGATTTCTTGAGCTTCTGCTGGGACGCCTTTTCGGTCTTGTCGCCGGTGTTCGATTCAGCCATGCGCGACCTGCATCTGCTGGCGCAGCAACTCGAACACGCGGTTGGTCATGCCGATGTAATGCTCGGGCACGAAGCGCACGATCTGGCCCAGCATCAGCAGGCCGAACAGGGTGATCACCGAAAAACCCATCGAAAACAGGTTCAACGACGGCGCCACCCGGTTCAGGAAGCCGAAGCCGAGCTGCACCACCATGGTCGAGAACACGATCGGGATCGCCAGCAGCATGGCGGCGGCGAAGATCCAGGCCGCGTTCCAGGCCACCGCCTGCAGCAGCAGCGGCTTGTAGCCCAGGCCCACCGGCCAGGCCTGGAAGCTCGCGCCCACCACGCCGACCAGCACCAGATGCGCGTCCATCGAAAAGAACACCACGATGCTGAGCACTGTCAGCAGGGCCGAGACCACGTCCGACGAGGTGCCGTTCATCGGGTCGTTCATGACCGCCATCGAAAAGCCGACCTGGCTCGAGACCAGGTAGCCGAGCACGCCGATCACCGACATCGAGAAATGCAGGGCCAGCCCCATCACGCCGCCGATCGCGATCTGCTCGACGGTGGCCACCACCGCCTGGGCCGAGAACGGATCGATGCGCGGCGCGCCCTGCACCACCGGCAGCATCAGCACCGCCAGCACCAGCGCGATCAGGATGCGCACCGTGACCGGCACCATCGCCTCGCCGATCACGGGCGCGGCCGTCAACAGCGCCATGACGCGGCAAAACGGCCACCACAGCGTGGACAACAGCGGCAGCAGCTGGTCGATGAGGTTTTCCATGCTAACCGACCAGGGTGGCCGCGCGCTGGAAGATGGAGACGCAAAAGTCCATCAGGTAGCCGGCCATCCAGCGCCCGGCCAGGATCACCGCCAGCAGCGTGACGAGCAGGCGCGGCAGGAAGCTCAGGGTTTGCTCGTTGATCTGGGTGGCGGCCTGCACCAGCGCCACCACCAGGCCGGTGACCAGGCCCGGCACCACCAGCAGCACCACCAGCAGCATGACGATGTTGAGGGCCTCGACCACCAGGTCGACCGCGATTTCGGGCGTGAGCATGGTCAGTAGGCCTGGATGCTGGTGACGAGGGTGTTGACGGTCAGGGTCCAGCCGTCGACCAGCACGAACAGGAGCAGCTTGAACGGCAGCGAGATGACCAGCGGCGAGAGCATCATCATGCCCATCGCCATCAGCACCGACGACACCACCAGGTCGATGATCAGGAACGGGATGAACAGCATGCAGCCGATCTGGAACGCGGTTTTCAATTCGCTCAGCACGAAGGCGGCCAGCTTGACGGTGAAGGCGTGGTCCTGCGGTTTGGCGATGTTGGCCTCGCCGGCCAGGCGCGAGATCTGGCCCAGCGCGGCCTTGCTCGTTTGCGCCAGCATGAAGCGCGACAGCGGCACCTCGGCGATCTTCAAGGCCTGCTCGAGGCCGATCTTGTCCTTGTCGTAGGGCAGGAAGGCCTCGCTCCAGATCTGGTCGCCGATCGGGCGCATCACCAATAACGTGAGGATCAGCGCGATCCCGGTGACGATCCGGTTGGGCAGGCCCTGCTGCAGGCCGAGCGCCTGGCGCAACAGCGACAGCACGATGACGAAGCGGGTGAAGCTGGTCATCATCATGACCATCGCGGGCAGCAGCCCGAGCAGGGTCATGACGATCAGGATCTGGGTCTTGACCGTCAAATCGGTCTTCGCCCCCGGCACGATCCCGGCCAGCAAGTCGGCGCCCTGGGCCGGCGCGCAGCACAGCGCCGCGCCGAACAGGGCCAGCGCC
>JACMLV010000062.1 GCA_014379395.1 Burkholderiaceae bacterium | reverse complement strand
CATGCGCGCGCCCCGCAGCCGGGGCGCCCGGCGCGCGCGCGCGGCCGGGGTCGTGCCGTGCCTATTAGAACTTTTTGCATAGAAAACTCGTTTGAAAACCAGCGCCGGAACGGGATAGTGGGCACGCTGCCTGAAATCGTAGCAATAAGGCTTGGCATGTGTAAAGGTATTTCTTCCGTGCAGCATATTGAGCCGACGCCCTTGCCACAACGGCGATCCCGGCGCCCCGGCGCCGCCCCAATCGGGCTCGCTTATAATGGCCCGCATTCTTATCGCGAAAGACCGAACCCGCATGACTTCCTCCCAATCCGGCGGCCCGACCAAGGGTGGCATACCCTCGGCGGCGGCCGCACCAAAGGCCGCCGCCAAAAGCGCCCAGCCGCGCCGCTTCCTGCTGCTCTCGCTGGCCTCGCTGCTCGGGCTGGGGCTGGTGGGCGCGCTGGTGGTGGTGTTCGGCCTGGCGATGGCCTACCCGAACCTGCCGGCGCTCGACACGCTGCTCGATTACCGGCCCAAGATGCCGCTGCGCATCTTCTCGTCCGATAACGTGCTGATCGGCGAATTCGGCGAGGAGCGGCGCAACATGGTGCGCATCAAGGACATTCCCGACGTCATGAAAAAAGCCGTGCTGGCGATCGAGGACGACCGCTTCTACGAGCACGGCGGGGTCGACTACCTGGGCATCGCGCGCGCGGCGCTGCACAACCTGACCGGCGGCGCCAAGCAGGGCGCCTCGACCATCACCCAGCAGGTCGCGCGCAACTTCTTCCTGTCGAGCGAGCAGACCTTGAAGCGCAAGGCCTACGAGGTGCTGCTGGCGTGGAAGATCGAACAAAACCTGAGCAAGGACCAGATCCTGGAGGTGTACATGAACCAGATCTACCTGGGCCAGCGCGCCTACGGCTTCTCCTCGGCGGCGCAGATTTATTTCGGCAAGAACCTGAAGGACATCACGGTGGCCGAGGCGGCGATGCTGGCCGGCCTGCCGAAGGCGCCGTCGGCCTACAACCCGGTGGTCAACCCGAAGCGCGCGCGCACCCGCCAGCAATACATCCTGCAGCGCATGCGCCTGCTCGGCTACATCAGCGGCGAGCAGTTCGAGGCGGCCAGGACCGAAGTGCTCAAGGTCAAGACCGACAGCGGCGCGTTCGGCGTGCACGCCGAATATGTGTCCGAACTGGCGCGCCAGCTGGTCTACGAGCAATTCAAGGAGGACACCTACACCCGCGGCCTGAACGTGTTCACCACCATCACCAAGGCCGACCAGGACGCGGCCTACCTGGCCCTGCGGCGCGGCGTGATGGACTATGAGAGGCGGCACGGCTACCGCGGCCCGGAAGCGTACATCGACATCCCGGCCGCGCGCGAGGAGGCCGACGACGCCATCGAGACCGAGCTGGCCGAGCATCCCGACAGCGACGACATCGTCGCCGCCATGGTGCTGCAGGCCTCGCCGCAGAAGGTGACGGCCGTGACCGCCGCCGGCGAGGAGATCGCGATCAGCGGCCCCGGCCTGTCGTTCGTGGTGGCGGCGCTGGGCGAGAAGGCGGCGCCGAACCGGCGCATCAAGCGCGGCGCGGTGATCCGCGTGGTCCAGGACGGCAAGAGCTGGAGCGTGACGCAGATGCCGGAGGTCGAATCGGCCTTCGTCGCCGCCAGCACCGAGGACGGCGCGATCCGCGCGATGGTGGGCGGCTTCGACTACAACCGCAACAAGTTCAACCACGTGACCCAGGCCTGGCGCCAGCCCGGCTCCTCGTTCAAGCCGTTCATCTACTCGGCCGCGCTCGAGCGCGGCCTGTCGCCGTCGACCATCATCAACGACGCCCCGATCTCGTTCGACGCCGGCCAGACCGGCGGCCAGGCCTGGGAGCCGAAGAACTACGACGGCAAGTACGAGGGGCCGATGACGATGCGCAAGGGCCTGACCAAGTCGAAGAACATGGTCTCGATCCGCATCCTGCACAAGATCGGCGCCAAGTACGGCCAGGAATACGCGACCCGCTTCGGCTTCGAACCGGAGAAGAACCCGCCCTACCTGACGCTGGCGCTCGGCGCCGGCTCGGTCACGCCGCTGCAGCTGGCCGGCGCCTACGCGGTGTTCGCCAACGGCGGCTACAAGGTCAGCCCTTACCTGATATCGCGCGTCACCGACGCCGACGGCAAGGTGCTGTCGCAGGCCAAGCCCGAACACGCCGGCGTCGACGGCAACCGCGTGATCGACGAGCGCAACGCCTTCCTGATCGACAGCATGCTCAAGGACGTGGTGCGCTTCGGCACCGCGACCAAGGCGCTGGTGCTCAAGCGCCCCGACATCGCCGGCAAGACCGGCACCACCAACGATTCGATCGACGCCTGGTTCGCCGGCTACCAGTCGAAGCTGGTGGGCGTGGCCTGGATCGGCTACGACCAGCCCAAGAACCTGGGCAACAAGGAAACCGGCGGCGGGCTGGCCCTGCCGATCTGGATCGGCTACATGCAAAAGGCGCTGAAAAGCATTCCGATCGAGGAACGCACCGTGCCGGAAGGAATCATCGGCGCCGGCGACGATTATTACTACGCCGAAAATCCACCGGGCACCGGGGTGCACAGCCTCGAAGGCGGCGCCGCGCCGGGCGCGCCGGCCGAGGAGAAAGCCAAGGACGCCGTCAAGAACGAACTGTTCTGACGGCAGGCGCGGCGGCCGGGCCTGAAGGCTTAGCCGCGCAGCGCCAGCGCCACGCCGGCCTGCGCGCTGGCCATGCCGGAGAGCGCGGCGAACAATTCGGAATCGTCGCGCGTGTTGAGCCACTTCTGGCCGACCCGCTTGTAGTGGAAGCCGCCCGATTTCGCCGCCACCCACAACTCCCGCATCGGCGCTTGGCTGTTGACGATGATTTTCGAGCCGTTGTCGATGAACTCGATCTGCAGCACGTTGCCGCTGCGGCTGCACTCGACGTCGAGCAGGTCCTCGTCGTTCAACCGGTCGAATTCGGCCTCCACCGCGTCGAGGGTCGCTTCGGCCAGGGCCAGGAATTCTGATTCGCTCATGCTACACTCCAAGATCTCTTATCAAACCCCAATTCTAATCGTGAAGTCCTGTTTAGCGTTTTATATCGCCGCCGGGGTCGCCTTGTCGGGCGCGCTGGCCGGCTGCGGACAACCGGGTCCGCTGTACATGCCGAAGCCGCCCGCCAAGCCGGCTGCCGCCGCGCCCGCGCCTGTCGTTCCAGCCGTTCCGGCCAGCCCGGCCACCCCGCCCGTGCCGTCTCCATCCACCGTTCCCGCCTCACCACAATAACTCTCTATGTCGCACTTTTCTTACCAAGACGGCGTGTTGCACGCCGAAAGCACCTCCCTTTGCGCCATCGCCGAACAGTTCGGCACGCCGACCTACGTCTATTCCAAGGCCGCGCTGCTGGAAAACTTCGCCGCCTACGCCGACGCCTGCAAGGGCCGCGACGCGCTGGTGTGCTACGCCACCAAGGCCAACTCGAACCTCGCCATCCTCGACTTGCTGGCCCGTCAGGGCGCCGGCTTCGACATCGTCTCGGGCGGCGAACTGCTGCGCGTGATCGCCGCCGGCGGCGATCCGCGCAAGGTGATTTTCTCCGGCGTCGGCAAGAGCGTCGAGGAAATGCGCCTGGCGCTGTCGCACGACATCCTCTGCTTCAACGTCGAATCGATCCCCGAGCTGCACCGCCTCAACGAAGTGGCCGGCGCGATGGGCAAGCGCGCGCCGGTGTCCCTGCGCGTCAATCCGAACGTCGACGCCAAGACCCATCCCTACATCGCCACCGGCCTGAAGGCCAACAAGTTCGGCGTCGCCTTCGACGACGCGCTCGACACCTACCGCGCCGCCGCCAAGCTGCCGCACCTGCGCGTGGCCGGCATCGACTGCCACATCGGCTCGCAACTGCTGGACGACGCGCCGCTGCTCGAGGCGCTCGACAAGCTGATCGACCTGATCGACACGCTCGCCGCCGAGGGCATCGCCCTGCACCACCTCGACATCGGCGGCGGCATCGGCATCGCCTACGGCGAGGCGGACGAGGCCGAGCCGGTCGCGGTCGGCGCCTACCTGGGCCGCCTGTTCCAGCGCATCGACGCCTGGCGCGCCGCGCGCTACGACGGCGCCCCGCTGAAGGTGATCTTCGAGCCTGGCCGCTCGATCGTCGGCAACACCGGCGTGCTGCTGACCAAAGTCGAATTCCTCAAGCCGGGCGTGGAAAAGAATTTCTGCGTGGTCGACGCGGCCATGAACGACATGATGCGTCCGACCCTGTATCAAGCCTGGATGGACATGCAGGCGGTGCGCCAGCGCGCTAGCGCCAAGCTGACCTACGACGTGGTCGGCCCGATCTGCGAATCGGGCGACTGGCTGGCGCGCGAACGCGATCTGGCGCTGGAGGAAGGCGACTTGCTGGCGATGATGACAGCCGGCGCGTATGGCATGACGATGGCCTCGAACTACAACACGCGCGGCCGGGCGGCCGAGGTGATCGTCGACGGCCAGCAATGCCATCTGGTGCGCCAGCGCGAGTCGCTGACCGATTTGTTTGCGCTGGAAACGACGATCAAGTAAGCGGCGCATCCGTAATCGTCGATGGCGCGCTTGCCGCAAGGGAAGCGCGCCATTTGCTTATGGCGCGACGAAAATGTCATCCAAACTGTGCGCGTCGAACAGGCGGTCGAACCACTGTTCTATCTGAGCCCGCTGGGCGGCCGCAATTTGGGTGGCAATATCGAGCGGCAGATTGCCAAACCGCTTTTGCAGCAACAAGTGCAATCTGGCTCGTTCCGCCTGCAACTGCCCTTCTTGGCGCCCTCGCTCCAGCCCTCGCTCCAGCCCTTGCTCCAAACCTCGTTCCAAACCTTGCTCCAGCCCTTCCTGCCGCCCCTGCCGCAAGCCCTTTTGCAAGCCGTTGTATTCCAGCTCGTCGGCCCAAGTCTCAAACTCTTGCGTGATCATGGCGTGTACCTCCGGTAGATCGATCGACACGGGAATCTTAGTATTTTTAAGTTGGCGCCGCAAACGCACGACGATCCAGCGCGCCAGGCTGGTGCGCAGCGATGCGTGTTCGTCCTCGTGCAGCCAGGCGACCAGACTGGCAACCACGCTATGAATGTCTTGCCAGTTGCGCGAATGCTCGAGCCGGAACAGAGCGGCGACCAGATTGGCTTGGGTGGCCAACGAGGCCGAGTCGTAACGGCTGCGGTCGATCAGCAAATAGCGCTGCCCCGGCTGCAATGGCGCCAGCCCCGGCGGCGGCGTCAGCAACAGATCGGCCAGATCGGTGCTGGCGCTCCACGCTGCGACACCATGATGGAGAACGATGGGCAGAACCGGCGGCAGCTTGCCCTGCGGCCCCAGTTCGCGGCGCCGGACCAGATCCTGGCACAGCAAGCCGACATAGACCTGCATGCGCAGCGCCATCCAAGGATCGGTGCGGGCCTGAAATTCCAGCAAAATATAGAGGTAAATCCACTCGTCGCCCAGCCTCAGCTTCCAGACCATGTCGTCGTGGCGCTGTTGGCCGTTATCGCTGACATAACTGGCATTGACGCGCTCGAAGGCGCTGACGTCGAGCTGTTTGGCCCATGCGTAGGGCACGAAGCCCGACAGCAGATCGCGCACCATTTCCGGGTGCGAGAACAGCTGCTTGTAGCCGGTGTCGTGATCGTCCGCCATCCGATGATGGTAGCGCCCGGCCCCCTGGCCAAGGCCGGGCGCACGCAAGAAGAACCTAAGGCTTGGCCAGCGTCGGCCCGGTAGCCGTTTTGGCGCGGCTCCAGTACAGCCGCATACCCAGCAAGGCGAGCACGATCAGGCCGAAAATGATCGGCTGCGTGAAGTTGTGCTTGCCCGCCTTCATCCACCAGAAATGCAGGATCGCCAGCGGCGCGATCAGATACACGAGGCGGTGCAGCCACAGCCAGCGCTTGCCGCCCAGGCGGCGCTGCATGGCGCTGGTGCTGGTGACGGCGAGCGGAATGAGCAGCACGAAGGCGCTGAAGCCGACCGTGATGAAGGGCCGCTTGAGCACGTCCTTCCACATTTCGTCGACATCGAAAAAATGGTCGAACCACAGGAAGGTTGTGAAATGCAGCGCCGCGTAGAAGAACACGAACAGGCCGAGCATGCGGCGCAGCCGGATCAGCCAGTTCCACTGCGTCAGGCGGCGCAGCGGCGTCACCGCCAGCGTGATGCACAGGAAATACAAGGTCCAGTCGCCGGTGCCGTGCGTGATGAATTCGAGCGGCTCGACCAACTGCCCGCTCGCCGTCAGCCACACCATGCGCGCCAGCGGCAGCAGCGACAGGGCGAAGATGGCGGCCTTGATCAGGGCCAGCTGTCTGGGGCGCGGCGCGGGCAGCATGGCGGCCTTAAAAAAACTTCTTCAAGTCCATCCCGGCATACAGCGAAGCGACGTCGTTATAGCCGTTGAACATCAGCGTCTTGCGTTTGCGCGTCAAAAAGCCGTCCTCGCCGATGCGCCGCTCGCTCGCCTGCGACCAGCGCGGATGATCGACGTTCGGATTGACGTTCGAATAAAAGCCGTATTCCGCCGGCGCCGCCAGATTCCAGGCCGTGCGCGGCTGCTCGCGCACGAAGCGGATCTTGACGATCGACTTGGCCGACTTGAAACCGTATTTCCAGGGCACCACGATGCGCACCGGCGCGCCGTTCTGGTTCGGCAAGGTCTCGCCATACATGCCCAGGGTCAGCAGCGTGAGCGGATGGTTGGCCTCGTCCAGGCGCAAGCCTTCGACATAGGGCCAGTCCAGCACGCGGCTGCCGAGGCCCGGCATCTGCCGCTTGTCGGCCAGCGAGACGAACTCGACGTATTTGGCGTTGCCGTTCGGCTCGACCTTGCGCATCAACTCGGCGAACGAATAGCCGATCCAGGGAATCACCATCGACCAGCCCTCGACGCAGCGCAGGCGGTAGAGCCGCTCCTCGAGCGGCGCGAGCTTGCACAGCGCGTCCAGGTCCAGCGTCATCGGCTTTTTGACCTCGCCTTCGACCGACACCAGCCACGGCTCGGGCTTGAGCGTGCCGGCGTGTTTGGCCGGATCGCTCTTGTCGGTGCCGAACTCGTAGAAATTGTTGTAGGTGGTGGCGTCCTTGTAGGCGCTCGGCTTGTCCATCGCCGAATAGGCGGGATTGAGGCGGGCGGCCAGCTTGGGCCGGGCGCCCGTTTGCGCGAACGCCTCGCGGCCGGCCATCTCCAGCAAGGCGCCCCCTGCGACCGACGCGGTCGCGATTTGCCGGATAAAGGCGCGGCGCGACTCGAACAGCGCGCGCGGCGTGATCTCGGACGGCAGCGGCGAATTGCCGCCAGGATGACGTTTGATCGGCATGACGAACTCCGGGACGAAAAGATGGCAAGAACGACTCTTGATCTTACGCTATCGGCCAAAAATTCGCTGACGCCCGCCCGCATCGCGGGAGCGGGCCCGCAAGGCGCGCGGCGCGGGCGGTGAAGGCCCGCGCCAGCCGGTTACACGATTACAGCTTGCCGTAGGAATGCAGGCCGGACAGGAACATGTTCACGCCGAGGAAGGCGAAGGTCGTCACCAGCAGGCCGATCAAGGCCCACCAGGCCGCCACGCGGCCGCGCAGGCCGTTCATCAGGCGCATGTGCAGCCAGGCCGCGTAATTGAGCCAGACGATCAGGGCCCAGGTTTCCTTCGGGTCCCACGACCAATAGCCGCCCCAGGCCTCGGCCGCCCACAGCGCGCCGAGGATGGTGGCGACGGTGAAGAAGGCGAAGCCGACCGAGATCGACTTGTACATCAGGTCGTCGAGCACCTCGAGCGGCGGCAGGCGGTCTTCCAGGCGCCCGCTCGACTTGAGCAGGTAGGCGCCGGCGACCCCGGCCGCCAGCGCGAACGTGCCATAGCCGACGAAGTTGGCCGGCACGTGGATCTTCATCCACCAGCTTTGCAGCGCCGGCACCAGGGGCTGGATGTCGGCGGCGTCGCGCGTGACGGTGTACCACAGCAGGAAGGTGACGGCGGCCGAGATCACCAGCATGACGAACGGGCCCAGCTGGCGGGTCGCGTAATGCTGCTCGTAGTACAGGTAAAACGCGGCGGTGATCAGCGAAAACAGGATGAACACCTCATACAGGTTCGACACCGGAATATGGCCGACGTCGGCGCCGATCAGGTAGGACTCGTACCAGCGCACCAGCATGCCGGTCAGGCCCAGCACCACGCCGGCCCAGCACAGGGCCGAGCCGACCGAGTAGCCGAACTCGGAGCGCGCCGCGAAGCCGATCCAGTAGAAGACGGTCGAAAAGAAGAACAGCGTGCCCATCCACAAAATCGCCGACTGGCTCGACAGCATGTACTTGAGCAGGAAGGTCTGGTCGGCCGCGGCGAGGCTGCCGCCGTAGAGCCAGACGCCGAACAGCGCCAGCAGCGCCACGCCGAGCAGCAACTGGCGCACCGGCTTCCAGAACCAGCCCAGCCAGGCGAAACTCGGCGCCGCCAGCAGCAGGATGCCCTTCTCGTAGACGTCCATGTAGGCGCCGTAGCGGCTCAGCGCGAACAGCGCGCCGCCGACCAGAATGGCGGCGTACAGCCAGTCGAACAGGCCCAGGCTTTTGAAAAATCCCGGCGCCTGGGAATACGTTTGTTTCTGCGACAATTCCATCATTTTCTCCTAAACCACCGGCCGGCCGAGCCCGGGCCGGCCATTACAAGCCGAACAGATTACGCCGATTGCGGCAACTTCGCTTTCAAGGCCTCGAATTCCTTCTCGAAATCGAGCGTCTTGCGCTGCGTGCTCATGGCCATCAAGGCCTCGCTGCCGGCGCCGTCGTCCTTGATCCAGACCCACAGGCGGCGCTCGCGGATATAGAACATCGCGAACACGCCCAACACCAGGAACAGGCAGCCCAGATAAACCACGTTCTGGCCCGGCGAGCGCGTCACCTGCAACACCGAGGCCTTCACCTCGGTGAAATCGTCGAGCTGCAAATACACCGGCGCGCCATAGAAGAAGCTGTCCGACAGCGCGTTGATGGCCAGTTGCAGGAAGCGGCCGTGGGCCTCGTCGGCGGCGGCCGGCTTCAAGCCATCCTTCTCGCGCGCCACCTGCCACAGATCCCACATCGCGCCGTTCAAAATCTTCATGAAGACATCGGCGGCCTTTTCCTGCTCGGCGGCCGGGACTTTTTCCAGAAAGCGCGCGATGGCGACGAAGCCGGCCTGCTCGCCGGCCTGGTCGCCGGCCGCGTCCGCGGCGCCGGCGAAAATAGTCAAGCCCTTGTTGGCCGACTCCTGCAACTGCTGGCGCAATTTCGGCTCGCCCCGCGGCCCCATCGCATGCAGCGCGTAGCGCTGGGCCGCCTGCTGGCGCAGCGCCGGATCCTGCAGGGCGGCGCGCATGCGCATCCATTCCTTGACGCTGCCGGCGTCGTCGGCCGGAATGCGCAGGAAGCTGAACGGATCGCCCGGATTGCTGCGCACCCCGGCCAGGAACACCGGCACGCCCTCGAACTCGATCGGCAGCATGTAGTTCTGATACTCGCGCGCCTGGCCGGTCTTGTCGCGCAACTTGTATTGCACGCTCGGGCCGACGTTCTTCAAATTCTTGTCGTTGGCGTTCTTGCCGGCCGAGCCGAGCCGCTTGTCGAGTCCGACCGCGAAACGCTCGTTGAAGCTCTCGTCCTTGCTGACGGCGGCCACGTCCTGGCCGGGGCCGACATTTTCCACGTTGAAGGCGCGGAAGGTCGACCACTCGACCGTATAGGGATCGAGGCCGGGGCGCGCCAGCGGCGTCGTGGCGCCCACTTCGCCCTCGATCTTGAACGGCGCGTCGCCCGCGCCGGTCATCGGAAAGCCGGCCAGTTTCAACTTGCTGCCGCCGTCTTCGAAGCTGGACTGGAACAGCGCCAGGCCCTTGTAGATCAGCGGCTGGTTGACCTTGATGGTGGCGGCGAACGGCTGGCCGCCCGCGTGGTCCTGGATCACGACGTCGCTGGCGAACAGCTTGGGCATGCCGGTGCTGTAGAAATCGATGTGGAATTTTTTCAGCGTGATGGTGAACGGCAGCGGCTGGAGCAGCACGCCGCTCGGCTGCGGGATGATGGCCGTGTCGCTGCTTTGGCCCTCGGGAATGAGGGTGTTGGCGCGGAACGAGGGATTGGCCAGGCTGAGGCGATGCTGGGCCGGAATGTCGGCGATCATGCCGTCGCCGGCGAACGGCGTCTTGCCGAGGAACCATTGCTGGAAGCGGATCGGCAGGTCGGAATCGAGCAGGCCGCCCAGGCAAATGATGACGATGGCGCTGTGGGCGAAGATATAGCCGAATTTATTGGCCGCGCCGCGGCGCGCCGCCACCAGCGTGGCGCCGTCCTTTTCCACGATCTTCGACTTGTAGCCGCAATCGGCCAGGCGCGCCGCGCTCTGCTGCGCCAGCGCGGCGCGCGGCAGCGTCGATTGCCAGGCGTTCTTGTGGTGGAAATTGCGCAGCGATTGCTCGCGCACGTTTTCGCGCCAGCTGCGCATGTCGCGCATCATCTTCGGACTGTTGCGCGCGATGCACAGCGAGGTCGACACGACCAGGAAGGCCATGATCAACAAGAACCACCAGGCTGAATACACGGCGTACAGGCCGAGCTTGCGGAACACCTCGAACCAGAACGGCCCGAACTGGTTGATATAGTTGGGCATCGGCTCGTTTTGCTTGAGCACGGTGCCGATCATGGCGGCGACCGCGATCAGGGTCAGCAGGCTGATCGCGAAGCGCATCGACGAGATCAGCTCGACGGCCTCGGCCAGCGCCGGGCGGCGCGTTTTCAACTCAATTCCGGCGGTGCGGGGGGCGTTCATACTCACAAATCTCACTTGGATGACGACAGTGCCGGCAGCATACCCGAAAACCGGCTTGACGTGAGTGGCGCGGGGCCTTGCTTGTAGGGGATTTGGGCCGGATTGTGGGGCCCGATTTCAGCGCCGGCGCGCCCAACAAAAAGGGCGGCCCGCTTGCGCGGCCACCCTTTTTTGGAACACTCGCCGGCTACCAGAGCGCGGCGTGTTGCGAATTACTTCAAGCCGGCGATGTAGTCGGCCACGGCGTTGATTTCCTCGTCCGACATGCGCTTGGTGATGGCCGTCATTTGCGGGCTGTTCTTGCGCGCGGCCGAGCGGAACGCGGTCAGCTGGGCCGCCGCGTAATCCTGATGCTGGCCGCCAACGCGCGGGTACTGGACCGGGATGCCGCCGCCGGCCACGCCGTGGCAGCTGGCGCAGGCTGGAACGCTTTTCTCGGCGATGCCGCCGCGATAGATCTTCTGGCCCAGGGCGATGGTGTCCTTGTTCTTCGCCTCACCCGGTTCTTGCTTTTGCGTGCCGAGGAAGGCGGCGACGTTTTTCTTGTCTTCGTCCGACATCATCGAGGCGAACGCCGTCATGACAGGGTTCATGCGCTCTGGGGTCGTGAAGTTCACCAGTTGCTTGTAAAGGTAGCCTTCTTGCTGACCGGCCAGTTTCGGATTGACTGGAATCATCGAGTTACCGTTCGGACCATGGCAGCCGACGCACGCCGGCACGCCGGTGCTCGTGCCTTCGTTGTAGAGCTTGGCGCCTTTGGCGGCATCGGCCTTGGCTGGGGCGGCGTGGCCCGCTTCGGACGCCGAGGCAACAGCCGACACGGCCATCAATGCGACGAACAAGGATTTTACAAATGGCGAAAAAGCACGATTCATTCAAACACCCTGAGACTAGTTAGTCAAAAAATTAGTAAAAAGACCGCTGCCGCAAAACCCTCAAACCAGCAAGCCGCTTTGACAACAACAATTCGTAACCCCTTATTGTACAATAGCTTTCCTGCGTTTTCGCTCCCTTTTGTTGCTTTTTCCACCCATTCCATGTCTAAACTCTGGCAAGCCCGCTTCTTCACGACCGTCAACCAACTGCGCGACCTGCCCGATACCAAGGTGCCCGAAATCGCTTTTGCCGGCCGCTCCAACGCCGGCAAATCGACCGCGATCAATATCCTGTGCAACCAGAAGGGCCTCGCCTTCGCGTCCAAGACGCCCGGGCGCACCCAGCACATCAACTATTTTTCGATCGGCGGCGCGCACATCGCGCAGCACCGCAAGGACGCCACCATCGTCGCGGAAATCGAAGTGCTGCTGGTCGACCTGCCCGGCTACGGCTACGCCGAAGTGTCGGGCTCGGCCAAGCTGCACTGGCAACGCCTGCTGGGCGACTACGTGCAGCAGCGCGAGCAGCTCGCCGCGCTGATCCTGATTATGGATTCGCGCCGCCCGTTCACCGACCTCGACATCCAGATGCTCGAGTGGTTCGCCCCGACCGGCAAGCCGATCCACTGCATCCTGACCAAGGCCGACAAGCTCAACCGCAACGACTCGGTCAACGCGCTGCGCCAGGCGCGCGCCCGGCTCGACAGCTATGTCGACGAGGACGGCGAAGGCTTTCCATTCACGGTGCAACTGTTCTCCGCGCTCAAGCGCATCGGCATCGAGGAAGCCAACGACAAGATCATGGAGCTGGCCGGCATCACCGAGGACGGCCCCGCCATCGTCGCCGAGCTGATCGAGATGGAAGACGACGTCGATCCGCCGGCGCCCCAATAAACTGTTGTAAAACGGGTCCGCGAGCGGCCTCGCCGCCGGTCGCGGACGTGGCATGTGTTGTGTTAACTGTGGATTTTTAGCGATGCAAGATTTCAACGCCCAAGGACAATTTCCCGCCATCCGCATGCGGCGCATGCGGCGCGACCCGTTTTCGCGCGCCCTGATGCGCGAGAACGCCGTCACGGCCAGCGACCTGATCTACCCGGTCTTCATCCTCGAAGGCAGCAACGTGCGCCAGCCGGTGCTGTCGATGCCGGGCGTCGAGCGCGTCTCGCTCGACGTGCTGCTGAAGGTGGCCGAGGAATGCGTCACGCTCGGCATCCCGGTGCTGGCGCTGTTCCCGGTGATCGACGCGGCGTTGAAGACGCCCGACGGCGTCGAGGCGACCAATCCGGACGGCCTGGTGCCGCGCGCGGTCAAGGCGCTCAAGCAGAACTTCCCCGAGCTGGGCATCCTGACCGACGTCGCGCTCGACCCGTACACCAGCCACGGCCAGGACGGCCTGATCGACGCCAACGGCTACGTGCTCAACGATGAAACCAGCGCCATGCTGGTGCGCCAGGCGCTCACGCAGGCGCAAGCCGGCGTCGACGTGGTGGCGCCGTCGGACATGATGGACGGGCGTATCGGCGCGCTGCGCAACGCGCTCGAACAAAACAACCTGATCCACACGCGCATCATGGCCTACTCGGCCAAGTACGCGTCGGCCTTCTACGGCCCGTTCCGCGAGGCGGTCGGCTCAGCCGGCAATCTGGGCAAGAGCGACAAGAACACCTACCAGATGGACCCGGCCAACAGCGACGAGGCGTTGCGCGAAGTCGGGCTCGACCTGGCCGAGGGCGCCGACATGGTGATGGTCAAGCCGGGCATGCCCTACCTGGACATCGTGCGCCGCGTGAAGGACGAGTTCAAGGTGCCGACCTTCGCCTACCAGGTCAGCGGCGAATACGCGATGCTCAAGGCGGCCGCGCAAAACGGCTGGCTCGACCATGACAAGGTGATGATGGAAGCGATGCTCTCGTTCAAGCGCGCCGGCGCCGACGGCGTGCTGACCTACTTCGCGCTCGACATCGCGCGCCTGCTCAAGGCGCGCGCCTAAAACCCGGCGGCAAGGCGCCCGGCCTTGGCCGGCCGCCTTCAACGGCGCGGCGCCACTCACGGGACAGCGCCGCCGCCATCCGTCGCACCCGCCACGCTCCCGCCCAAGCCAACCGCGCCTTCTCCGCACCATCGCCCTCCCCCCCCCCCCTTTTTTCCGCAAACCGTCGCGATCGATTCCGCGCCGAATGAGCAAGCGCGGTGTTAATCTCGCGGCTGCCCGTCCGCCTGATCTGAGCGGTGCAACTACAACACGGAGAGAACATGCCGAACGAACGCCACTGGCACGACAAACCGATTGCCCAGGTGCTCGACGAACTGCACGCCACCGCCCATGGCCTCGACGAGGCGGCGCTCGTCCAACGGCGCGCCGCGTTCGGCCCGAACCGCATGCCGGCGCCGCCCCGGCGCAGCGCGTTGACCAAGTTTTTGCTGCAATTCCATAACATGCTGATCTATGTGCTGATCGGCTGCGCCGTCATCACGGCCTTGCTCAACCACTGGATCGACAGCGCCGTGATCGTCGCGGTGGTGCTGGCCAACGCCCTGATCGGTTTCATCCAGGAAGGCAAGACGGAAAAGGCGATGGACGCGATCCGCCAGATGCTCGCGCCCCGGGCGGCCGTGTTGCGGGCCGGCGAGCGCGTCAGCGTGGCGGGGGACCAACTGGTGCCGGGCGACATCGTCCTGCTCGAGGCCGGCGACAAGGCGCCGGCCGACTTGCGCCTGCTCGCCGCCCACGGCTTGACGGTGCAGGAGGCGATCCTGACGGGCGAATCGACGACGGTGGAAAAGCATGGCGACCCGGTGCGCCTCGACGCGCCGCTCGGCGAGCGCTCCTGCATGGTGTTTTCCGGCACCATGATCGCCACCGGCCAGGGCCGCGGCGTGGTGGTGGCGACCGGCGCCGACACGGAGATCGGGCGCATCAGCGGCCTGCTGTCGTCGGTGGAAACGCTCACCACGCCACTGGTGCAACAGATGGGCGTGCTGTCCAAATGGCTGACCCTGCTGATCCTGCTGGTCGCCGCCCTGCTGCTGGTGTTCGGCTATTTCGTCGGCCACCATGCGTTCGCCGAGGTGTTCATGGCCGTGGTCGGTCTGTCGGTGGCGGCGATACCGGAGGGCTTGCCCGCCGTGCTGACCATCACGCTCGCCGTCGGCGTGCAGGCGATGGGGCGGCGCAACGCCATCGTGCGGCGCCTGCCGGCCATCGAGACGATCGGCTCGGTCTCCGTCATCTGCACCGACAAGACCGGCACGCTCACGCGCAACGAGATGATGGTCGCCGCCGTGCTCACGCATGAACATATGTTCGCGCTGGAGGGCGATGGCTACGAACCGAAGGGCGCGGTGCGCCTCGGCGAGGCCGAGGTCGACGCCGGCGAGTACGCGATCCTGGACCAACTGGCGCGCGCGGCGGCGCTGTGCAGCGACGCGGCGCTGCGCCGGCAAGACGACGGCGCCTGGCTGGTCGAGGGCGACCCGATGGAGGCCGCGCTCTACGCACTCGCGTTGCGCCTGGGCATCGACATCCGCGACGACGAGCGGTCGGCACCAGAACGGCGCCGGTTCCCCTTCGACCCCCGTCGTCGCCGAAT
>JACMLV010000547.1 GCA_014379395.1 Burkholderiaceae bacterium | reverse complement strand
CGCGGTTGCGGCCTGCTCGGGATGGAGGAGCGCCTGCGCATGGTCGGCGGCCGCCTCGACATCGACGCCGCGCCGGCCGGCGGGCTGCGACTCCGGATCGGCATGCCATTGACAGACACAGCAACAGAAATCGAAACCGAACCACGGGAAATCACATGATCCGCATCATCCTGGTCGACGACCACGCCATCGTCCGAACCGGCTATCGCCGCCTGCTCGACGCCGAGCCGGACCTGGAAGTCGTGGGCGAAGCGGCCCGCGCCGACGAGGCCAACGAGCTGGTGCTGCGCAGCGCGCCGGACGTGGCGCTGGTCGACCTCAGCCTCAAGGGCAGCAGCGGGCTCGAGGCGATCCGCGGCATGCTGGCGCGCCGACCCGACTTGAAGGTGCTGGTGCTGTCGATGCACGAGGAGGCCGGCCACATCACCCAGGCGCTGCGCAGCGGCGCGCTCGGCTACCTGAGCAAGCACTGCGAGCCGGAGGACGTGATCGACGGCATCCGCCGCATCGCCGCCGGCCAGCGCGTGTTCTCGCCCGAGATCGCGCAAATCCTGGCGCGCGAGGCCGGCGGCGAGGACGCCTTCGCCCAGCTGACGCCGCGCGAATTCGAGGTGGTGCGCATGCTGGTGCATGGCGAATCGTCGGGGGCGATCGCCGGCGCGCTGCAACTGAGCCAGAAGACCGTGCTCAACTATCTGACCGTGATCCGCCAAAAGCTCGGCACCGACAACGATTTCAAGCTGCTGCACCTGGCCGCGCGCCACGGCCTGGTGAGCATCGACCAGAGCGTGAGCCAGTAGCAAAGGCGGCGTTGGGCCAGCGGGAATAAGGAAGAGAAAGCTGCGGCGCGGCGCCGAACCCGAAGCATGATCGACGCCGCTTCGGGTCCGGCTGGTGGCCGCAGCGGGCTAGTGGCCCGACACCCTCCAATTTACGGGTAATGCCGGTCGCTCGAAGGCGATTGCGGCGTTGCGAATGCTCGGCAGGGACCACCCTGCCTGTGCTTCGCGCCTTGCACTCGCCTTCGATCAACTCGGCTTAACCCACAAATCGAAGTGAGTCGGACCACTAGAACGTGTAGCGGGCCGTGAGCGAGACGGCGCGCGGGGCGCCCGGCGAGTAGAAGCTGGCGCCGACGCCGTCGGCGTTGGTATAGCCGCCGGCCGGCGTGAACGCATACGCCCCCAATTGCCCGGTCGTCGCATAGGTCCGGTTCAGGACATTGCTGACGCTGGCGAACAATTTCCAGTTCGCGCCCGGCCGATAACTGCCCGAGAAATTGAGCACGCCATACCCCGGCACCCGCCCGGAACCCAGATGCGTGGCGTCGGCCAGGTGCGCGTTGTTCTCGTTGCCGCGCACAAAACTGCCGCCCACGGCGATCAACTGCAGGCCGGCCGACAGATCCGGCGAGAACTTGTAATCGGCCTGCGCCTTGAATATCTGGCGCGGCACCAGCGGCATCCGGTCGCCCGCGCGCACCGCGATGGCGCCGTCGATGGCGGCGCTGTGGTTTTCGCTGCCGAAGCGGTCCTGCGACTGGTAGGTCGCCTTCAGCCAGGTGTAGTTGGCGCTCAGGCTGAGCCGCTCGAGCGTGCCGGACAGGCCGGCCTCGACGCCCTCGTGGCGGGTCTTGCCGAAGTTCTTGAAGTAGCCGGTGGAGGCGCTGTTGGCGACGAACAGGATGTCGTCCTCGTTGGTGCCGCGGAAAACGCCCAGGTTCCAGTTGGTGCGGTGCGGCAGGCGCCCGCGCAGGCCCGCCTCCCAGGTTTTCGAGACGACCTGCTTCAAGGGCGGGTCGCCGGCCATCGAATTGGGCAGGCGGCAGCCGAAATCGGGGTCGGCGCAACCGAGCTCGATCGAGGTCGGCGCGCGGCTGCCCTCGCTGTAGCCGGCGTAGGCGTTGAGCGCGCGCGTCGGCGTGAAACTGAGGCCGGCGGCCGGATTGAAGCGGCTGAAGCGGTGCGCGCCGTCGAGCGAGCCGCGCTGGGCGCCCTGGGTGGTGGCGTTGTTGTACGGATACAGCCGGTCCGTGTTGTCGAGCCGGGTCTGGTTGAAGCGGCCCGACAGCGTCAGGTGCCAGGTGTCGCGCAGCGACAGCGTGTCGGTGCCGAACAGGCTCCAGGTGCGCACCCGGCCGTCGAGGTCGACGCGCTGGTCGAACGCGCCTTCCGAATCCTGGCTGCCGTCGGCGAAGGCGCCGACCGGGGTGATCGAACGGTCGGCGTTGAGGTAGCCGAACTGCGACGACTGGCGGAAGCCGACCCGGCTGGCGTCATACGCGGCGCCGAGCACGGCCTGGTTGCGATAGCCGGGGCCGCGGTCGAGCAAGGTGAACTGGCCGGACAGGCCGCCGTTTTGCTGGCGGCTGGCGGTGGTGGTGGTCAAGCCGTTGCATTTTTCGTTCGGCTCGCCGTTCTGGCCGGCCGCGGCGATGCAGCGCCACTTCGGAAAGGCGCCGCCGGCGCTGCTGCTCGACGCGTCGCTTTCAACGGCCGGGCTGCCGTAGCCGTTGGCGGCGAGCCAGGCGCGATCCCCGGCCTGGCCCGTGTAATACACCGACTCGCCCAGCGAATCGTCGTTCAGGTCGCCATTCTTGGTGTCGGTGCGGGTGTGGCGGTAATACGCGTTGGCGGAAAATTGCAGCCGCTCGGACAGGCGGGTCTGCGCCTCCAAGTTAAGGAAACCGGCCCGGTTGCGGGTCGTGTCGGGCTTGCTGAACACGCTGGAATAATTACTGTCCAGCATTTGCCGCTCCTGCAGGCCGTTGCCGTTCAAATCGCTGGCCGCGTGGGCGTAGGTCAGCTTCAGCGACGAGCGCGCGTCGTGCCAGCCGAGCTTGCCGAACAACTGTCCCACGCGCGAGGCCGAATCGTCGCGCCAGCCGCTTTCGCGGAACGCGTTGCCGGTCAGGAACCAGTCCAGCCCCTTGTCGTTGGCGCCGCCGTGCTCGACGCTCAGGCTGCGGCGGCCATAACCGCCGGCCGACGCCTCCAGCGCCGTGCCGGGATCGGACAAGCCGTCCTTGGTGCGGATCGACAGCGCGCCGCCCAGGGTGTTCAAGCCGAACAGCGGATTGGCGCCGCCCATCAGGCTGACGGAGGAGATGGCCGCCTTCGGGATCAGATCCCACAGCACCACGTCGCCGAAAGGCTGGTTCAGGCGCACCCCGTCCATGTACACCGACAAACCCTGCGGCGTGCCCAGCAGCGGCGAGGCGGTGTAGCCGCGGTAGTTGACGTCCATCATCAAGGGATTGCCCTGGGTCTCGTTGACATGCACGCCGCCCAGGCTGCGATTGAGGAAGTCCGACAAGTCGAGCGCCCCGCTTCTCTCGATGTCGTCCGCGCCGGCGCTCTGCACCGCGGCGGCGATCTGCTCCTTCGGCAAGCCGATGCCGGGCAGCGGCGTGGTGCCGACCACCACGACCACCGGCATGTCCGGCGCGTCCGCCCCGGCCGCCTGGGCGATCGAGGCCTGCCACAACGACATCAGCGCCAACGCCATGGTCGACAGCGCCGGACCGGCCGGCCGGCGGCCACATTCGAATTCAGATTGCATT
>JACMLV010000546.1 GCA_014379395.1 Burkholderiaceae bacterium | reverse complement strand
CGCGTCGCCGTTCATGGTCGGCATCGACCGCGAGTGGGGCAGCTGGTTCGCCTACCGCGCGCTGGTGGTGGCCGACACCCATTTCGCGCCCAGCGCGGCGCAAGAGAGCGCCCATCCGTGCGACGGCTGCGCGCAGCGCGCTTGCGTCGGCGCTTGCCCGGCCGGCGCGCTCGATGGCGGGCAGTTGGATTTGGCGCGCTGCGTGGCCTACCGCAAGCGGGCCGGATCGCTGTGCAAGGCCACCTGCGTGGCGCGCATCGCCTGCCCGGTCGGCGCCGAACACCGCTATGAGGACGCGCACATCGAGCACATCTATTCGCGCTCGATGCAGGCGATCGAGCGCTACTACTGAGAGCGGGCGCCCGGCCGCTGGTTGCCCGGGCCGCCACGCGCGGGCGCGTCTCGGATTAGAATGGCGGTTTGTTCATTCAAGCAAACACGCAAATGGCCTACAAGACTCTCGAAGATACGATCGGCAACACGCCCCTGGTGCGCCTGATGCGCCTGCCGGGCGCGGACGCCGCCGCGCGCAACAACATCATTCTCGGCAAGCTCGAGGGCGACAATCCGGCCGGCTCGGTCAAGGACCGCGCCGCGATGTCGATGCTCAAGCGGGCCGAGGAGCGCGGCGCGATCAAGCCGGGCGACACGCTGATCGAGGCGACCAGCGGCAACACCGGCATCGCGCTGGCGATGGCGGCGGCGCTGCGCGGCTACAAGATGCTGCTGTTGATGCCGGAGAACCTGAGCGTCGAGCGGCGCCAGAGCATGGCGGCCTATGGCGCCGACATCATGCTCACGCCCAAGACCGGCGGCATGGAATACGCGCGCGACCTGGCCGAGCAGATGCAAAAGGACGGCAAGGGCATCATCCTCGACCAGTTCGGCAACCCGGACAATTCGCGCGCCCATTACGAGGGCACCGGCCCCGAGATCTGGCGCGACACCAAGGGCCGCGTGACGCACTTCATCAGCGCGATGGGCACCACCGGCACCATCATGGGGGTGTCGCAATACTTGAAGGAGAAGAACGGGGCGGTGCGCATCATCGGCGCTCAGCCGGAGGAGGGCTCGCAGATTCCGGGCATCCGCAAGTGGCCGGAGGCGTATCTGCCGAAGATCTACGACAAGGCGCGCGTCGATCAGATCGAGTATGTCAGTCAGGGGGCGGCGGAGCGGATGGCGCGCCGGATGGCGGCCGAAGAGGGAATTTTTTGCGGCATTTCCGCCGCCGGCGCCTGCGAGATCGCGCTGCGCGTTTCGCAAACGGTGGAAAACGCGACGATCGTGTTCATCGTCTGCGACCGCGGCGACCGCTATTTATCGACCGGCGTGTTCCCGGCGTAAAACGGTTCGTTGGCGCCGGACTGGCGCCGCCGCGTTCCCGGCCTTTTAGGAGGCTGTCGGACTTAGGCTCGTCGGCTGCAAAAATATCTGGACGGTCCATATTTCGCCGTTTTCTCGGCCAATAGCCCGCTATTGGCACTGCGAAACCGTCAAAATCTGGCCTCGCCCAGCTATTTTTTCGCTTCGACTCCCTAAGTCCGACAGCCTCCTAGGGCGGGAACAACGGCGCGGCGGCGACATCAGTCTTGCGATTCGCCGTTTTTGGGTTTGAATTGCTTGTCGCTGATGCGGAATTTGTTGCGACGGTCACCCATCAGATAGCGCAGGTCGCGGATGCTCAAGTCGCTCACTTCGTGCATGCGGATCAAGAGCGAAGCGCCGACCGGCAGGCGGTGGTGGCGGATTTTGCTGATCACCGGCGGCGCCACTTCGAGCGCGCGCGACAACGCGGCGTCGTTTTTCAAACGCAGGTTCTCGATCAGGGTGTCGAGCAATCTGTTGGGGTTGTATTGCAACAGGTCATCCGAATTCGAATCGCTGTTCATATCAATACCGACTTGGTTCGTCATGATTTCTAATGTTCCTTCTGTAGTTGCGCTGCGAAGTTATCACGCCAAACGCGCTCCCAGCGGCTGCGTCTTCCATTTCTTGGGGAAGGTAAGGTAAGCGCACCAGAAACAGTTGCGGAATAACAAGTTTCTAATATGTACACAATATTATACCGCACGTCATAAATTAATTCTTAACGGCAATAAAAAAAGAAAACATTGTCACAGAGTTTGCGTTGTCAAACCGCAACGTTTATTAAAAATTTGCTCATTCGCTGTATTTAAAAGCAATTTTCCCATTGATTGCCCGGCGTGAATTCGCGGCAAGGATAATGTTTCCTTTGAACAATAACCGCAAAATAACCCAGCGGCAAGCTCGGTTACTATTTCTTACCGTAAATTTTCATCGCGCGCCGCGACTCAGGCGCACCGCGCGTCCCAGTTCGACCACCGACATCGCGTAGAAATAGCTCCGGTTGTATTGGGTGATGGCGAAGAAGTTGCGCGTGCCGAGCCAGTACTCGGTCGGCTCCGAGCCGTTTTGCAAGTCCACCAGCCCGAACAGGGTGTCTTGCGGCAGCGGCGCGCGCGGCGCGACGCCGGCCGCCAGCAGCTCGTCCTCGCGGTATTTCGCCTCCAGTCCCTGGCCGATATAGCCCTCCCAGGCGCGGTTGGGCGAGACCGTGACCGGATAGGCCAGCGCGCGCCCGGGCTCGCGCTGCCAGCCGTGGCGCACCAGGAAGTTGGCCACGCTGCCGATCGCGTCGGCGGGCGAGGCGCGCAGGTCGATCTGGCCGTCGCCGTCGAAGTCGAGCGCGAATTTCATGATGCTGCTGGGCATGAACTGCGGCAGCCCGACCGCCCCGGCGTAGGAGCCGAGCAGCGACAGCGGATCGACGCCGCTGTGGCGCGCGAACAGCAGCGCGCTTTCCAGTTCGGCGCGGAAAAACGCCATCCGCGCGGCCCGGTTCGGACTCTCCGGATAGGAAAAGGCGAGCGTGGTGAGCGCGTCGAGCACGCGGAAGCGGCCGGTGTTGCGTCCGTACACGGTTTCCACGCCGATGATGCCGACGATGATCTCGGCCGGCACGCCATAGACGCTTTCGGCGCGCGCCAGCGCGTCCTGGTGCTGGTTCCAGAAGGCGACGCCGGCGTTGATGCGCACCGGCTCGATGAAGCGCTCGCTGTAGGCGCGCCAGTTCTTCGGCTTGCCGGGCGGCGCCGGGCGGATCAGCTCGATCGCCGAGTCGACATAGCGCACCTTCGACAGCAACTCCTCCAGCGCGGCGCGCTCGAAGCCGTGCTTGGCGACCATTTCGTCGAGGAAGGCGCCGACCTCGCTCCACTGGCCGAAATTGACGTATTCGCCGGTGTAGTCAAGGGCGGCCTTGCCGGTTTTGGGGGCGGCGCCGGCCGGGGGCGCCGCGGCGGCGCCAAGCAACGCGGTCAGGATCAGGGGCAGGCAGCGGGAGTAGGACTGGGACAGAAGCGGGAACATTTTCATCAGGATCGGGATAGCAGACCGCGCAGGGTCTTGATGGCGAAAGCTTTTTCAGCGGGACTGGCGACACCATACTTGATCGCGCCATAGATTGCCAGAAAGCGCGCGATGGCGGCCTGTTTCTCCGGCGCCGCCGGCAGCGCGGCGAGCCGCCTGGCGTAGCGCTGCGGCCCCTCGTCGGGCAGGCGGGCG
>JACMLV010000545.1 GCA_014379395.1 Burkholderiaceae bacterium | reverse complement strand
GCGGCCGGCAACCCGAAGGTGCTCGAATTCAACTGCCGCATGGGCGATCCGGAAGCGCAACCGATCGTGATGCGACTGAAATCCGATCTCGTCGATCTGCTGGAACACGGGATCGACGGCACGCTCGATACGATCGACGCCGAATGGGATCGTCGCGCCGCGCTGGGCGTGGTGCTGGCCGCCGCCGGCTATCCCGCGGCGCCACGCAAAGGCGATGCCATCGCCGGGCTCGAACGCGTGACGCCGGAGGCGCATCCCGACGTGCAGGTGTTCCATGCAGGCACCGCGATGCGCGACGGCCAGATCGTGGTCAATGGCGGGCGCGTGCTGTGCGTGACGGCGCTGGGCGACAAGGTGAAGATCGCCGCCGAGCGCGCCTACGCCATCGTCGAGAAGATCCGTTTCGACGGCATGCAGTACCGCAAGGACATCGGGCACCGGGCGTTCAACAGGCGCTGATGGACAACACCGCCGTCAAGAACTACCTCCTGCAGCTGCAGGAGCGCATTGTCGCGCGCTTCGAGGCGCTCGACGGCGCCCGCATCGCGCGCGAAGAGTGGCAGCGGGCCGAAGGCGGCGGCGGGACTTCGCGCATCCTCGAAGGCGGAAAGCTCCTCGAGCGCGGCGGGGTGGGCTTCTCGCACGTGACCGGGACCCGCCTGCCACCGTCGGCTTCCGCCCACCGCCCCGAAATCGCCGGCGGCTCCTGGGAGGCGATGGGCGTCTCGCTGGTGCTGCACCCGCGCAATCCGCACGCGCCGACCGCGCACATGAACGTGCGTTTTTTCAGCACCAGCGACGCCAACGGCGCGCCGGTGTGGTGGTTCGGCGGCGGCATGGACCTGACCCCGTACTACGGCTACGCCGAGGACGCGCGCCACTTCCACCAGAGCTGCCATGACGCGCTCGCGCCGTTCGGCGCCGACCTGCACGCGCAGTTCAAAAAGTGGTGCGACGAGTATTTCTATCTGAAGCATCGGAACGAGCCGCGCGGCGTGGGCGGCGTCTTCTTCGACGACTACAACGCGGCCGGCTTCACCCAAAGCTTCGGCATGGCGCGCAGCGTGGCCGACGCTTTTGTCGGCGCCTACGTGCCGCTGGTGGCGCGCCGCAAGGACACCCAATACGGCGAGCGCGAACGCGACTTCCAGGCCTACCGGCGCGGGCGCTACGTCGAATTCAACCTGGTGTTCGACCGCGGCACCCTGTTCGGGCTGCAGTCCGGCGGGCGCACCGAGGCGATCCTGATGTCGATGCCGCCGGTGGTGAAATGGCGCTACGACTGGCGGCCGGAAGCGGGCAGCCCGGAGGCGGCGCTGTACACCGACTTCCTGACCGCGCGCGACTGGCTGGCGGCGTGACCGCTTGCATCGTCCTGCTGGGCGGCAGTTACGATCCGGTGCACAACGGCCACGTGGCGCTCGGCGAGCATTGCGCCGCCCTGCTGCGGGCCGACCTGCTGCGCGTGATCCCGGCCGGCGCGCCGTGGCAAAAAGGCAGCACCCACGCCAACGCCGCGCAGCGCGCCGACATGGTGCGCCTGGCGTTCGCCGCGCTGCCGCTGCCGGTCACGGTCGACACCCAGGAAATCGAGCGCGGCGCGCCGACCTACACCATCGACACGCTGCGCGCGGTGCGCGCCGAAGTCGGGCCGCAAGCGGCGCTGGTGTTCGTCATCGGCGCCGACCAGCTGCAACGCTTCGACAGCTGGCGCGAATGGCGCCAATTATTCGACTACGCCCATTTCTGCGTCGCGGCCCGCCCCGGCTTCGCGCTGGACGGGCCGGCGATCCCAGCGCAAGTGGCGGAACAATTTTCGCGCCGCCTGGGCACGCTGCAACAAATCCGCAACACGCCGCACGGTCTGACGTATCTGGCACCAGACTTCGCGGTGGATATCTCCGCCACCGAAATACGTGCGGCACTCCAGCGCGGCGAGACGGCAAACGCCCCGATCCCGGCGCCGGTGCTAGACTATATTGAACAACATCATCTATACAAAAGCTAAATGGACATCAAAAAACTACAAACTCTCGTCGTCGACGCCCTTGAAGACGTCAAAGGCCAGGACATCGCCGTGTTCGACACGGTGCACTTGACCAGCCTGTTCGACCGCATCGCCATCGTCTCGGGCACCTCGAACCGTCAAACCAAGGCGCTGGCCGCCTCGGTGCGCGACAAGGTCAAGGAAGCCGGCGGCGACATCGTCGGCATCGAGGGCGAGGACACCGGCGAATGGGTGCTGGTCGACCTGGGCGACATGATCGTCCACATCATGCAGGCGCCGATCCGCGCCTACTACCGCCTGGAGGAGATCTGGGGCGACAAGCCGGTCAAGCTGGGTGCGGCCAAGCGCGCGCCGTCCAAGCGCACCGCCGAGGGCGACGAGCCGAAGAAGACCGGCGGCCATCTGGCGGCCAGCAAGGCCAAGGTCGAAACGGCGCCGGTGATCGAGAAGAAGGCCCCGGCCAAGAAGACCGCAACGACCAAGGCCAAGGCCGACGACGCCAAGCCGAAGGCCGCCGCCAAGGCCAAGGCCGAGCCGAAAGCGAAAAAAGTCGCGACGCCGGAAGGCAAGACCATCAAGGTCGCCTCGACCAAGAGCGCCACCGCCGCCGCCAAGGCCCTGAAGGCGCTGCCGCCGAAGGCCAAGCCGGTGAAAGTGGCCAAGCCGGCCGCCGACGCCGTGCTGGAGAAGAAAGTGATCAAGCGCATCGTCAAAAAAGTCGCCGCCGAGTAAGGCCCGATGCAGCTCATCATCGCCGCGGTCGGCCACAAGATGCCGGCCTGGATCGAGACCGGCTTCGGCGAATATGCCAAGCGCATGCCGCCCGAGCTGCGCATCGCGCTCAAGGAGATCAAGCCGATCGAGCGCACCGGCGGCAAGACGGCCGAATCGGCGATGCAGCTCGAACGGGCACGCATCGAGGCGGTGCTGCCCAAGGGCGCGCGCGTGATCGCGCTCGACGAGCATGGCAAGGACCTGACCAGCGTCGGCCTGGCGCAGCAGCTGATGGCGTGGCAGCAGGACGGGCGCGACACGGTCTTCCTGATCGGCGGCGCGGACGGCCTGGCGCCGGAATTGAAGGCGCGCGCCGAGGGCTTGATCCGCGTCTCCAGCATGACGCTGCCGCACGGCATGGTGCGCGTGCTGCTGGCCGAACAGCTGTACCGGGCCTGGTCGATCACCCAGAACCATCCCTATCACCGCGTTTAGTCTAGCGAGATTCTCCGATGAAGATCATCGACAACAAAATCTACCTGGCCTCGAAAAGCCCGCGCCGGCGCGAACTGCTGCGCCAGATCGGCGTCGAATTCGAACTGCTGCTGCTGCGCGGCGAAGGCCCGCGCGGCCCCGACGTCACCGAAACCGTCCATCCCGGCGAAGCGCCGGCCGACTACGTGGCGCGGGTGTGCGGCGAAAAGGCCGACTTCGCGTGGAACGTGCTGCGCCAGCGCCGCGTGCCGCTGCGCCCGGTGCTCACCGCCGACACCACCGTCACGCTCGACGGCGCCATCCTCGGCAAGCCGGCCGACCAGGCCGAAGCGCTCGACATGCTGAACCGGCTGGCCGGACGCTCCCACCAGGTCCTGACCGCCGTCGCGCTGCGCTGGGGCGACCAGGCCGCGCAAATCACGCAGGTGTCCGAGGTCACCTTCGGCCCGATCTCGGACGAAGCCATCGCCCACTACTGCGCCGGGCGCGAGCCCTACGACAAGGCCGGCGGCTACGGCATCCAGGGCTCGGCGGCGCAATTTGTCGAACACATCGACGGCAGCCATTCCGGCATCATGGGCCTGCCCCTGTTCGAGACCGCGCAACTGCTGCGCCAGGCCGGCATCCGCCTGCTGTGACGCGCGCGCAGTCTCGTCCTCTCGCCCTCCCCTCACCACAAGCGTAGAGACATGAACGAAGACATCCTGATCAACATTACCCCGCAAGAGACGCGGGTCGCCCTGATCCTGCAAGGCGCGGTGCAGGAACTGCACATCGAGCGCACCCTGACGCGCGGCCTGGCCGGCAACGTCTATTCCGGCAAGGTGGTGCGGGTGCTGCCGGGCATGCAGTCGGCCTTCATCGACATCGGCCTGGAGCGCGCCGCCTTCCTGCACGTGGCCGACATCTGGGAGGCGCGCCCGCACGACGGCAGCGCCAGCGCCGCCCCGACCCCGATCGAGAAGATCCTGTTCGACGGCCAGGTGCTGACGGTGCAGGTGATCAAGGACCCGATCGGCACCAAGGGCGCGCGCCTGTCGACCCAGATCTCGATCGCCGGGCGCATGCTGGTCTACCTGCCGCAGGACTGCCACATCGGCATCTCCCAGAAGATCGAAAAGGAAAGCGAGCGCGAACTGCTGCGCAACCGCCTGCAGGGCATGCTGCCGGAGGAGGAGAAAGGCGGCTACATCGTGCGCACGATGGCCGAGGACGCGTCCGACGCCGACCTCGCCGCCGACGTCGACTACCTGCGCAAGACGTGGGCCGCGATCACGCACGGCGCGCGCACCCTGCCGGCCACCAGCCTCTTGCATCAGGATTTGAACCTGGCCCAGCGCGTGCTGCGCGACTTCGTGCACGACGAGACGGCGACGATCCAGGTCGACTCGCGCGAAAACTACCTCAAGCTGCGCGAATTCGCCCAGGTCTACACGCCGTCCGAGCTGACCCGGCTGCAGCACTACACCGGCGAGCGGCCGCTGTTCGACCTGTACGGCGTGGAGGAGGAAATCCTGCGCGCGCTGGGCCGGCGGGTCGAGCTCAAGTCGGGCGGCTACCTGATCGTCGACCAGACCGAGGCCATGACCACCATCGACGTCAACACCGGCGGCTTTGTCGGTCATCGCAATCTCGAAGAGACTATCTTCAAGACCAATCTGGAGGCAGCCCAAGCGATCGCACGTCAGCTCCG
>JACMLV010000544.1 GCA_014379395.1 Burkholderiaceae bacterium | reverse complement strand
TCCTTGCGGAAGCGGACCTGGGTCGAGATGTCCGGCCGGGTCACCGCCAGCGTGCCCGACTCGCCGCAGCAGCGGTCGTTCTTCTCGATCTTGACGTTGTCGACGGTGCTGATCAGGGCGTTGATGGTCTTGCCCGACTCCTGCATCTTCATCGGGTTGTGGCAAGGCTCGTGGTACATGTAGCGCGTGCCGTTGACGCCCTCTAACTTGACGCCCTTCTCCAGCAGATACTCGTGGATGTCCATGATGCGGCAGCCCGGGAAGATCTTGTCGAACTCGTAGGTCGCGAGCTGGTCGTAGCAGGTGCCGCACGACACCAGCACGGTCTTGATGTCGAGGTAGTTGAGCGTGTTGGCCATGCGGTGGAACAGCACGCGGTTATCCGTCATCATCTTCTCGGCCTTGTCGTACTCGCCGTTGCCGCGCTGCGGATAGCCGCAGCACAGGTAGCCCGGCGGCAGCACGGTCTGCACGCCCACCTCCCACAGCATGGCCTGGGTCGCCAGGCCCACTTGCGAGAACAGGCGCTCCGAGCCGCAGCCGGGGAAGTAGAACACCGCTTCCGTGTCGGCCGTGGTCTTCTTCGGATCGCGGATGATCGGAATGACCTTGTCGTCCTCGATGTCGAGCAGCGCGCGCGCCGATTTCTTGGGCAGGTTGCCCGGCATCTTCTTGTTGATGAAGTGGATCACCTGCTCGCGCACGGCCGGCTTGCCGGTCGACGGCGGCGGCGCCTTGGTCTGCTTCTTGGCGAATTTCTTGAGAATGTCGTGGCCCAGGCGTTGCGCCTTGTAACCCCAGCCGAGCATCAAAGTGCGGGTCGCGTTGATGGTCACCGGATCGGTCGCGTTCAGGAAGAACATCGAGGCGGCCGTGCCGGGATTGAAGCTCTTCTTGCCCATCTTGCGCAGCAGGTTGCGCATGTTCATCGACACGTCGCCGAAGTCGATGTTGACCGGGCATGGCGTGACGCATTTATGGCACACCGTGCAGTGCGCGGCGACGTCCTCGAACTCTTCCCAGTGCTTGATCGAGATGCCGCGCCGGGTTTGCTCCTCGTACAGGAAGGCTTCGATCAGCGACGAAGTCGCGAGGATCTTGTCGCGCGGCGAATACAGCAGGTTGGCGCGCGGCACGTGGGTCGAGCAGACCGGTTTGCACTTGCCGCAGCGCAGGCAGTCCTTGACGCTGGCGGCGATGGCGCCGATGTCGCTTTGCTGCATGATCAGCGATTCGTGGCCCATCAGGCCGAACGACGGCGTGTAGGCGTTGCGCAAGTCGGCGTCCATTCCCAGCTTGCCCTTGTTGAAGCGGCCCTCCGGATCGATGCGCATCTTGTAGCTGCGGAAGTCCTTGATTTCCTCTTCGGTCAGGAACTCCAGCTTGGTGATGCCGATGCCGTGCTCGCCCGAGATCACGCCGTCGAGCGAGCGCGCCAGGATCATGATGCGGCCGACCGCGCGGTGCGCGTCCTGCAGCATCGCGTAGTTGTCCGAGTTGACCGGGATGTTGGTGTGCACGTTGCCGTCGCCGGCGTGCATGTGCAGCGCGACGAACACGCGCGAGCGCAGCACGCGGGCGTGGATCGCGCTGGCCTCGTCGAGGATCAGCTTGAAGGCGGCGCCGTTGAAGATCTGGCGCAGCTGGGCGCGCAGTTCCTGCTTCCACGAGATGCGCACCGTGCGGTCCTGCACCACGTCGAACAGGGTGGCGTCGGGCTGCTGCGCCAGGCGCGCGTCGAACACGACGCCCAGGCGCTCCATGCCCAGCTCGGCGAGCTTGCATTGCACCGCCGCCAGCGGCAGGTCCAGTTCGGCCAGCAGGTAGCTCCAACGGTGGCGCACCTGGGCCAGCAGCGCCAGCGCCTGCTCGGCGCGGTCGCCGAGCATCTCGGCGTCGCCGACGCGCTCGTCGGAGGCGTCGTCGCTCTTGCCGATCGGCAGATTGCCGGCCTCGAAGAACTCGCTCAGCGCGCCGACCAGTTCCAGCTTGTTTTTGATCGACAGCTCGATGTTGATGCGCTCGATGCCGTCGGTGTACTCGCCCATCCGGCCCAGCGGAATGACGACGTCCTCGTTGACCTTGAAGGCGTTGGTGTGGCGCGCGATGGCCGCCGTGCGGGCGCGGTCGAGCCAGAACTTCTTGCGCGCTTCCGCGCTGACGGCGACGAAGCCTTCGCCGACGCGGGTGTTGGCCAGGCGCACCACTTCCGAGGCCGCGTGCGCGACCGCGTTTTCATCGTCGCCGACGATGTCGCCAAACAGCGCCATCTTCGGCAGCACGCCGCGCTTGCTCTTGGTGGCGTAGCCGACCGCGCGCAGATAGCGCTCGTCCAGATGCTCCAGGCCCGCCAGGCGGATCGTCTCGAACGCCGCGCCGGTGGCCGGCAGGCCGTCGAGGTAATCCTTGATCTCGACGATCGACGGGATCGCGTCGCGCGCCTGGCCGAAGAACTCCAGGCAGACGGTGCGGGCGTATTTCGGCATCTTGTGCAGGATCCAGCGCGCCGACGTGATCAGGCCGTCGCAGCCCTCCTTCTGCACGCCGGGCAGGCCGGCCAGGAACTTGTCGGTGACGTCCTTGCCCAGGCCTTCCTTGCGGAAGGTGCGGCCCGGGATTTCCAGCGTCTCGGTCTTGAACGGCGGGTTCTTCGACGCGTCGCGGGTCGACGGATGGGTCCATTCGAGCTTGAACTTGGCCACCGGGGCGTCATGGATCTTGCCCAGGTTGTGTTCGATGCGCGTCACTTCGAGCCAGTCGCCGTTCGGGTCGACCATGCGCCACGAGGCCAGGTTGTCGAGCGCGGTGCCCCACAACACGGCCTTCTTGCCGCCGGCGTTCATGGCGACGTTGCCGCCGATGGAGGACGCCTCGGCCGAGGTCGGATCGACGGCGAACACGAAGCCGGCCTTTTCGGCCGCGTCCGAGACGCGCTTGGTGATCACGCCGGCGCCCGAGTGGATGGTCGCGTATTCGCGCTCCACGCCCGGCAGGGTGCGCATTTCGACGGCGCCCAGGGTGATCAGCTTTTCGGTGTTGATCACGGCCGACAGCGGCGTGAGCGGAATCGCGCCGCCGGTGTAGCCGGTGCCGCCGCCGCGCGGGATGATGGTCAGTCCGAGTTCGATGCAGCCCTTGACCAGGCCGGCCATCTCCTCCTCGGTGTCGGGGGTCAAGACGACGAACGGATACTCGACGCGCCAGTCGGTGGCGTCGGTGACGTGGGCCACGCGCGACATGCCGTCGAACTTGACGTTGTGCTTTTCGGTGTAGCGGCCGAGTACCTTGACGGTGCGGCGGCGCAGGTCGTAGGTCTGGCGGAATTCCTCGCCGAACAGGGCGACCGCCTTGCCGGCCGCCTTCAGCAGCGCGCCGACGTTGGCGTTGCGGGCCTGGGCGGCGACGTCGGCCGGCGTGTCCGCCTGCGCGTCGATGCTCACGCGGCGCTTGTCCACTTCGACCAGGCGGTGGTGCAGCGCGTCGATCAGCTCCTGGCGCCGCTTCGGGTTGTCGAGCATGTCGTCCTGCAGGTACGGATTGCGGCGCACCACCCAGATGTCGCCCAGCACCTCGTACAGCATGCGCGCCGAGCGGCCGGTCTGGCGCTCCCCGCGCAGCTCGTCGAGCAGGCGCCAGGCGTCCTCGCCGAGCAGGCGGATCACGATTTCGCGGTCGGAAAACGAGGTGTAGTTGTACGGAATCTCGCGCAGGCGGGTCGGCGCGGGACCGTGGGGCGTTTCGGACAGCAGGGCTTGGATATGTGCGGGTGCGTTCATTGAGTGCGTTCTGAATGGACTGAACCAAAGGGCCATTTTAGCGTATCGCGCCGCACCATGCTGGAACAGCCCCGGCCCGCCAAGGGCCAATGCGGGACCCAGGCCGGGCCGGGGCGGGGCCCGTCAACGGGGGGGGGGGAATAAGGCGCAGGCGCGGGCCGGCGCGCGGCGCGCTCAGCCGAACAGTTGCGCGATTGCGCGCCAGGCGCTGTCGGGCACGTACAGCAGCAGCGTCGTCATGCACAGGTAGCGCAGCAGTTTGCCGAGCGCCATGTAGGCGACGCTGGCCCAGAACGGCAGCTTGAGCCAGCCGGCCAGCGAGCACAGGGGGTCGCCGATGACGGGCAGCCAGGCCAGTAGCATGGTGGGAGCGCCAAAGCGGCCGAGCCAGCGGAACCAGGGCGTGTCGCGCTCGGCGGCGAAGGCGCTCTTGGCGCTGTAGCCGAGCCAGTAGTTGAGCGCGCCGCCCAGGGTGTTGCCGACGGTGGCGACCAGGATCACCGGCCAGAACAGGGCGGCGTTGGCCTTGACGACGGCGAACACCGCCGGCTCCGAGCCGAGCGGCACCAGGGTGGCCGAGACGAAGCTGATCACGAACACCGAGGTCAGTCCCACTTCCGGCGCGGCCAGCAGGTGCAACAGCCAGGCGATGGCGGCATCGATCATCGAACACTTTTAGGGATGGCGGGGAGCTCCATTATAATGAAGGGCAACATCGGCCCGCGCGCACCTGACAGGTGCCCATGACCACGCTCCAGACCATCCCGGCCCGGAAATTCACCCTGTCTGTAGATTATGAACCTCGACTACCTGAAGAAAATCCTCACCGCCCGCGTCTACGACGTGGCCATCGAATCGCCGCTGGAACTGGCGCCGACGCTGTCGGAGCGCTACGACAACCAGATTTATTTCAAGCGCGAAGACATGCAAAGCGTGTTCAGCTTCAAGCTGCGCGGCGCCTACAACAAGATGGCGCACCTGAGCGAGGCCCAGTTGAAGCGCGGCGTGATCTGCGCCTCGGCCGGCAACCACGCGCAAGGCGTGGCGCTGTCGGCGGCCAAGCTCGGCTGCCGCGCGCTGATCGTCATGCCCACCACCACCCCGCCGGTGAAGATCGAGGCGGTGCGCGCGCGCGGCGGCGCCAGCGTCGAGATCGTGCTCGAGGGCGAGTCCTACACCGACGCCTACAACCACGCCCTGACGCTCGAAAAAGAACAAAGCCTGACCTTCGTGCATCCGTTCGACGATCCGGACGTGATCGCCGGCCAGGGCACCATCGGCATGGAGATCCTGCGCCAGCACGCCGGCCCGATCCACGCCATCTTCGTCGCCATCGGCGGCGGCGGCCTGATCGCCGGCGTGGCCGCCTACGTCAAGCAGATCCGCCCCGACATCAAGATCATCGGCGTGCAGACGCTGGACTCGGACGCGATGGCGCGCAGCCTGAAGGCGGGCGAGCGCGTCACCCTGCCCGACGTCGGCCTGTTCTCGGACGGCACGGCGGTGCGCCTGGTCGGCGAGGAGACGTTCCGCCTGGCGCAGATGTATGTCGACGAGGTGATCCTGGTCGACACCGACGCCATCTGCGCGGCCATCAAGGACGTGTTCCAGGACACGCGCAGCATCCTGGAACCGGCCGGCGCGCTGGCGGTGGCCGGCGCCAAGGCCTACATCGAGCGCGCCAGCCTGACCAAGCACCCGATCAAGAACGAGACCCTGGTCACCATCGCCTGCGGCGCCAACATGAACTTCGACCGGCTGCGCTTCGTGGCCGAGCGCGCCGAGCTGGGCGAATCGCGCGAGGCGGTGTTCGCCGTCACGATGCCCGAGCAGCGCGGCAGCTTCAAGCGCTTTTGCGGGCTGGTGGGCGCGCGCAATGTGACCGAATTCAACTACCGCGTCAGCGACGAGCAGCAGGCCCACGTGTTCGTCGGCGTGCAGATCGCCAACCGCGGCGAGTCCGGCGTCGTCGCGCGCAAGTTCGAGGAGCACGACTTCAAGACGCTCGACCTGACCCACGACGAGCTGGCCAAGTCGCACCTGCGCCACCTGGTCGGCGGCAAGAGCGCGCTGGCCAAGGACGAATTGCTATACCGTTTCGAGTTTCCCGAGCGGCCGGGCGCGCTGATGCGCTTTCTCGACAGCATGGCGCCGAACTGGAACATCTCGCTGTGCCACTACCGCAGCCAGGGCGGCGACGTCGGCCGCATCCTGGTCGGCCTGCAGGTGCCGCCCGACGAGATGGGGCAGTTCGCGCAGTTCCTGACCACGCTGGGCTACCGCTATTGGAACGAAAGCGCCAATCCGGTCTACCAGCTGTTCCTCGGTTAGGCGACAAGCGCGCGCGGACGGCCCCGACCGGCGGGCCGTCCGCGCGGTTTTTTTCGCCCGATTTCCGCCCGATTTTTGCCTTGTGAGCCTTGACACCATGACCGACACCGCCGCCCTCTCGCCGCTGGGCAAGAGCACCAGCTACCGCAGCGACTACGCGCCCGACCTGTTGTTTCCGATCGCGCGCCAGGCCAAGCGCGACGAACTCGGCTTGACCGGCACGCTGCCGTTTTTCGGCGTCGACATCTGGAACGCCTACGAGCTGTCGTGGCTCAATTTGCGCGGCAAGCCGCAGGTGGCGATCGCGCGCATCACCGCGCCGGCCGACTCGCCCAACATCATCGAGTCGAAGTCGCTCAAGCTGTACCTCAATTCGCTCAACCAGACCCGCCTGGCCGGCCCGGACGCCCTGCTCGAACTGCTGCGGCGCGATCTTGGCGCCGGCTTCGGCGCGCCGGTGCAGATCGCCCTGACCCTGCAGGAGGCGTTTTCGACGCTGGCGATGGGCGAGCTCGACGGCTTGCTGCTGGACCGCCTCGACGTCGAGATCACCCAGTATTCACCGTCGCCGCTGCTGCTCAAGGCGGCGCACGGCGAGGCGCCGGTCGAGGAGACCTTCGTGTCGCACCTGCTCAAGTCGAACTGCCTGGTCACCGGCCAGCCGGACTGGGCCAGCGTGCAGATCCAGTACGCCGGGCCGCAGATCGAGCAGGAGAGCCTGCTCAAGTACCTGATCGGCTTTCGCGAGCACAACGAGTTCCACGAGCAATGCGTCGAGCGCATCTTCGTCGACATCTTGCGCCAGTGCGCGCCGCAACAACTGGCGGTGTACGCGCGCTATACCCGGCGCGGCGGACTCGACATCAACCCCTGGCGCAGCAATTTCTCCGGCGGACGGCCGGCGAACCTGCGCTGCGCGCGCCAATGAGGCAAGACCAGCCGGATCGCCGGGTGGCTTGATTTGCAACAATGCAATAGTCGTTGAGTGTGGAATATTTGCCCGGACGGGGGGCGGAAAAGCCCGACCCGCAGCGGATTTCGCTGGCCGTTTTCAGACGAACGCAAGTATTTAGCCGCACTTTAATTTATAGTCACGCAGGAGCCGCCCGCAGCGCGGGCGGCGGGCGCCCTCAAGCGTGCGACGGCGGCGCAGAATTCATGTTACACGGCGCAAAAACAAGCCTATAATTCGGCTCGCGAGCCCCTCTTGTGCATCGCACCATTTTACTTAGCGTCATGACAAACCTCAGCAAAATACTCTCTCCGGAAAACGTGCTGCTCGATCTGGAAGTGTCCAGCAAAAAACGCGCCTTCGAGCAGGCCGGCCTGATTTTCGAGAACAACTGCGGCATTGCGCGCTCAACCGTGTCGGACAATCTGTTCGCGCGCGAGCGGCTCGGCTCGACCGGCCTCGGGCATGGCGTGGCGGTGCCGCATGGACGCATCAAGGGCACCAAGATCCTGAAGAACCCACTGGCCGCCTTCGTGCGCCTGGCCGAGCCGATTCCGTTCGAGTCGCCCGACGGCATGCCGGTCAATCTGCTGTTTTTCCTGCTCATTCCCGACCATGTGACGCAGCGCCACCTGGAGATCCTGTCGGAGATCGCGGAGATGTTTTCCGACGACGCGCTGCGGCGCGCGCTGAGCACCGACCCGGACCCGAAATCGGTGCACGCGCGCATCGTCAACTGGCAGCCGAGCCTGCAGGCGACCAGCTGAGCGGCGCGCCCTCCCATTTTTCCCACTGAAAAGACCTCATGCTGCAAACCCCGCTGACGATCCAACGCCTGTACGACGACAATCGCGAAAGTTTGCAACTGGGCTGGTTCGCCGGCTTTCCCGGCGGCGAGCGCCTGATCTCGGGCGACGTCGCCTCGGCCGCCGACCAGGTCGGCCACCTGAACCTGATCCATCCGGGCCGCATCCAGGTCTTCGGCCATCAGGAAATCCATTACTACCAGCGCCTCAAGACGACCTCGCGCAGCCACGTGATCGGCGAGCTGATCGCCGGCGGGCCGCCGGCCCTGATCATCGCCCAGGGCCTCGAGACGCCGCCCGACATCCTCGCCATCTGCGACGAGAAGAACATCCCGCTGTTTTCGACGCCGCTGCCGGCGGCCCAGGTGATCGATTACCTGCGCGTGTACCTGTCCAAAAAACTGGCGCAGCGCATCATCATGCACGGCGTCTTCATGGACGTGCTCGGCGTGGGCGTGTTGATCACCGGCGACTCCGGCCTCGGGAAGAGCGAGCTGGGCCTGGAACTGATTTCGCGCAGCCACGGCCTGGTGGCCGACGACGCGGTCGAGTTCTCGCGCATCGCGCCCAACATGATCGAGGGGCGCTGCCCGCCGCTGCTGCAAAACCTGCTCGAAGTGCGCGGGCTGGGCCTGCTCGACATCAAGGCCATCTTCGGCGAGACGGCGGTGCGGCGCAAGATGCGCCTGAAACTGATCGTGCACCTGGTGCGGCGCAGCGCGCTCGAGGAAGAGGTCGAGCGCCTGCCGTTCCTGTTCCCGACCGAGGACGTGCTGGGCCTGCCGATCCGCAAGGTCGTCATTCCGGTGGCGGCCGGGCGCAACATCGCCGTGCTGCTCGAGGCCGCCGTGCGCAACACCATCTTGCAGCTGCGCGGCATCGACACCTTGCAGGAATTCATGGAGCGCCAGCGCCAGGCGATGAGCGGCGACTAGCCCGACCACGCCCGCCACGCTCCCCTCCCTCCCCGCGCTAAACTCTCCGCCTATGCGTATCGCTCTCATCACCGGCATCTCCGGCTCCGGCAAATCGGTCGCGCTCAACGTGCTCGAAGACGCCGGCTATTATTGCGTCGACAACCTGCCGCCGGCGCTGCTGCCGCATCTGGTCGAGACCTTGTCGGGCGAGGAGGTCGAGGCGCTGGCGGTGGTGGTCGACGCGCGCAGCGCCGCCTCCCTGACCTGCCTGCCGCTCAGCGTGAGCCAGTTGCGCGCCCAGGGCCACGACATCCGGGTCATGTTCCTGACCGCCGACACGCACTCGCTGGTGGCGCGCTTTTCCGAGACGCGGCGCAGCCATCCGCTGTCGCACGAGCTGCGCCCGGACGAGAATCCGGCCGCGCGCCGCACCCTGATCGAATGCATCAGCGAGGAGCGCGAGCGGCTGTCGGCGATCGAGCAGCTCGGCCACGTGATCGACACCTCCGAGCTGAGCGCGAGCAAGCTCAGGGCCTGGATCAAGGAGCTCGCGCTGATCGAGCGCGCGCCGCTGACGCTGTTTTTCGAATCGTTCGCCTTCAAGCACGGCGTGCCGCTCGACGCCGATTTCGTGTTCGACGTGCGCGCCCTGCCGAACCCGTTCTACGACCTGACGCTGCGCCCGCTGACCGGGCGCGACGAGCCGGTGATCGCCTTCCTCGACGCCCAGCCGAGCGCGCTCGAGATGCTGAACGACATCCGCGCCTTCATCGAAAAATGGCTGCCCTCGTTCAAGACCGACAACCGCAGCTATCTGACGGTGGCGCTCGGCTGCACCGGCGGCCAGCACCGCTCGGTCTACATGGCCGAGCGGCTGGCCGCGCACTTCGGCCCGACCGAGCGCGTGATCCTGCGCCACCGCGAGCAGTCCTGAGCGCCGATGCGCGCCGTTACCAAGCGGACGGACGTAAAAAAGGGCGCCCGAGGCGCCCTTTTTTACGATGACCGCGGCGTGATTACACGGCGCTGGTCTCGGTGTTGTCCGGCAGATGCTTGATCGCCGCGTGGTCGTGTTCCTGACCCTTGTCCTTGTACTTCATCACCTGGCGGTCCAGCTTGTCGATCAGGGTGTCGATGGCGGCGTACAGGTCGTGCGCCAGG
>JACMLV010000543.1 GCA_014379395.1 Burkholderiaceae bacterium | reverse complement strand
GCTGGTGCGGCGACAGGTGCTGGCGCTGCTGCAACTGGCGCCGGTGCAGGCGCTGGCGCTGCAACTGGTGCCGGTGCTGCCGGCGCTGCGCCTTCAGCTACTTCCAGGATCAGCAGCAGCGAACCTTCGGCAACCTTGTCGCCGACCTTGATTTTGAATTCCTTGACCACGCCCGCATGGCTGGACGGGATCTCCATGCTGGCCTTGTCCGATTCGACCGTGATCAGCGACTGGTCGACCTTGATGGTGTCGCCCGGCTTGACCATCAACTCGATGATTTCGACTTCCTTGAAATCGCCGATATCCGGGACTTTGACTTCTACAATGCTCATGACTGCTCCGTTTTCTTGTTGGTCAGGCCCGTATTACAGGGTCACCGGATTGGCTTTGTTCGGGTTGATGCCGTACTTGGCGATCGCTTGCTCGACCACGGAGACCGGGATCGCGCCTTCGTCGGCGAGCGACTTGAGGGCGGCCACGGTGACGTAGTGGCGGTTCACTTCGAAGAACTCGCGCAGTTTCTCGCGGCTGTCCGAGCGGCCGAAACCATCGGTGCCCAGCACCTTGTAGGTGCGGCCCTTCGGCATGAACGCGCGGATCTGTTCCGCAAAGGCGCGCATGTAGTCGGTGGTGGCGATGATCGGGCCGGCCGTGTCCTGCATGCAGCTGGTTGCGTAAGGCACGCGCTGGGTCTGGCCCGGGTTGACCATGTTCCAGCGTTCGGCGTCCTGGCCTTCGCGCGCCACCAGGGTCAGCGACGGCGCCGACCAGACATCGGCGGCCACGCCCCAGTCCTGTTGCAGCAGTTCGGCGGCGGCGATCGATTCGCGCAGGATTGTGCCGCAACCGATCAGCTGCACGCGCAGCTTGGCGTCGGCGGCGCCTTCGGACAGGCGGTACAGACCCTTCAGGATGCCCTCTTCCTGGCCCGGCTTGATGCCTGGCTGGGCGTAGTTCTCGTTCATGATCGTGATGTAATAGAACACATCTTCCTGGTTGGCGATCATGCGGCGCAGGCCGTCCTGGATGATCACGGCCAGCTCGTGCGAGAAGGTCGGATCGTAAGGCACGCAGTTCGGAATGGTGGCCGCGACGATGTGGCTATGGCCGTCTTCGTGCTGCAAGCCTTCGCCGTTGAGCGTGGTGCGGCCGGCGGTGCCGGCCATCAGGAAGCCGCGTGCGCGCATGTCGCCCGCCGCCCATGCCAGGTCGCCGATGCGCTGCAGGCCGAACATCGAGTAGAACGTGTAGAACGGGATCATGATGCGGTTATTGGTCGAATACGACGTCGCCGCAGCGATCCACGAACTCATGCCGCCGGCTTCGTTGATGCCTTCCTGCAGAATCTGGCCGGCCTTGTCTTCGCGGTAGTACATCACCTGGTCTTTATCGACCGGCTCGTACAACTGGCCTTGCTGGCTGAAGATGCCGATCTGGCGGAACAGGCCTTCCATGCCGAAGGTGCGCGATTCGTCGACCATGATCGGCACCACGCGCTGACCCAGGTTAGGGTCGCGCAGCAGCGTCGACAGGATGCGCACGTAGGACTGGGTGGTCGAGATTTCGCGCCCTTCGGCGGTCGCGTCGAGCACGTTCTGGAAGGCCGACAGGGCCGGCACCGGCAGCGATTCCTCGGCTTGAGGGCGGCGCTGCGGCAGGTAGCCGCCCAAGGCCTTGCGGCGCTCGTGCAGGTAGACCATCTCCGGCGAATCGGCGGCCGGCTTGAAGAACGGGATCGCGGCCAGTTGGTCGTCCGGGATCGGGATCGCGAAGCGGTCGCGCATTTCGCGGATCGCCTCGTCGTCGAGCTTCTTGGTCGAGTGGGCGGTGTTGCGCGCCTCGCCCGACTTGCCCATGCCGTAGCCCTTGACGGTCTTGATCAACAGGACGGTCGGCTGGCCCTTGTGCTCTTGCGCGACCTTGAAGGCGGCGTAGATCTTGTGCGGGTCGTGGCCGCCGCGGGTCAGGCGCCAGATGTCGTCGTCGGTCATGTTGGCGACCATGTCGAGCAGCTTCGGATGCTTGCCGAAGAAGTGCTTGCGCACGTAGGCGCCGTCCTTGGCCTTGTAGTTCTGGTACTCGCCGTCGACGGTTTCCATCATCACGCGCTGCAAGATGCCGTCCTTGTCCTGCGCCAGCAGGGCGTCCCAGCCCGGACCCCAGATGACTTTGACGACGTTCCAGCCGGCGCCGCGGAAGTCGGCCTCCAGTTCCTGGATGATCTTGCCGTTGCCGCGCACCGGGCCGTCCAGGCGTTGCAGGTTGCAGTTGACGACGATGACGAGGTTGTCGAGGTTTTCGCGCGCGGCCATGCCGATGGCGCCCATCGATTCCGGCTCGTCCATCTCGCCGTCGCCGCAGAAGGCCCACACCTTGCGGTTGGCGGTGTCGGCGATCGAGCGCGCGTGCAGGTACTTCAGGAAGCGCGCCTGGTAGATCGCCATCAGGGGGCCAAGGCCCATCGAGACGGTCGGGAACTGCCAGAAGTTTGGCATCAGCTTCGGATGCGGATACGACGACAGGCCCTTGCCGTCGACTTCGCGGCGGTAGTGCAACAGTTGTTCTTCAGTCAGGCGGCCTTCGAGGAAGGCGCGGCCGTAGACGCCGGGCGCCGAGTGGCCCTGGATGTAGAGCAGGTCGCCGCCGTGGTTTTCGCTCGGCGCGTGCCAGAAGTGGTTGAAGCCGACGCCGAGCATGTTGGCCAGCGAGGCGAAGCTCGACAGGTGGCCGCCCAGGTCGCCGTCCAGGCGGTTGGCCTTGACCACCATCGCCATCGCGTTCCAGCGCATGTACGAGCGCAGGCGCTCTTCGAGCTCCAGGTTGCCCGGGCAGTGGGTTTCGAGGTGGGTCGGGATCGTGTTGACGTAGGCGGTGTTGCTGGAGAACGGAATCTGGGCGCCGCGGCGGCGCGCGAGGTCGACCATGCGCTCCATCAGGTAGTGGGCGCGCTCCGGGCCTTCTTTTTCCAGGACGGCTTCGAGCGCGTCGAGCCATTCGTGGGTTTCTTGCGAGTCAGGGTCGGTGGCGATTTGCGCCGTGACCGGGTCCAGATGATCTGTCATGTTGAGTCTCCTATTGTGTAAGTGCCCCACCGCGTCACCCGGATCGCTGTCGGACGGGATTCTGATGATTATTTACCAGTCTATGAACCAGTGGGAAAAGATTCTAACAGCGAATTCATTATTTTTCAAATAGCGATATCGCTTTTCATAATACGGAATCATAGAGTGAGGATTATGCTGCGACGCCGCAAAACGGGCGCCCAATCGACGCACGGGCGAGGCACAAGTGACGCGCGTATGAGCGACAAACGGGCAGAAAAAGGGCGTGCGGCGGCGCGTTTGACTGCGGCGCGGCTTTATAATCGGTGCTTTATTATTTTCACCAGCGAATACCATGCCAGCTAAATTGATCGACGGAATCTTGCTCTCCCAAAAACTGCGCGGCGAAATCGCCGTGCGCGCGCGCGCCCTGACCGAGGCCGGCAAGCAACCCGGCCTGGCCGTGATCCTGGTCGGCGAAGATCCGGCCAGCCAGGTGTATGTGCGCAACAAGGTGAAGGCCTGCGCCGACGTCGGCTTCCATTCGATCCTGGAAAAATACGAGGCCGACCTGTCCGAGCAGGCCCTGCTCGAGCGCATCGCCGCCCTGAACGCCGACGCCACCATCCACGGCATCCTGGTGCAGATGCCGCTGCCCAAGCACATCAATCCGCACAAGGTGATCGAGGCGATCGCCACCAGCAAGGACGTCGACGGCTATTCGGTGCTGAGCGCGGGCGAGCTGATGACCGGCCTGCCGGGCTTCCGTCCGTGCACACCGTATGGCTGCATGAAGCTGATCGAGAGCACCGGCATGGATCTGCGCGGCAAGCACGCGGTCGTGATCGGGCGCAGCAACACGGTCGGTAAACCAATGGCGCTGCTGCTCCTGCAAGCGAACGCCACCGTGACGATCTGCCACAGCGCCACGCCGGACCTGTCGCACCACACCCGCGGCGCCGACATCATCGTCGCCGCCGTCGGCCGCCGCAACACCCTCACCGCCGACATGGTGCGTCCGGGCGCGGTCGTGATCGACGTCGGCATGAACCGCGACGATAACGGCAAGTTGTGCGGCGATGTCGACTTCGAAGGCGTCAAGGAGATCGCCTCCCACATCACGCCGGTGCCCGGCGGCGTCGGTCCGATGACGATCACGATGCTGTTGATGAACACCGTCGAAGCGGCGGAGCGCAAATAAGCGCGAGCACCATCAGTACAAGTATGAAAGACCGGTCCACGCAAGGCACGAAAGAAGCGCACGCATTTTTCGGGCTTTCCGTGGACGTATTTTTATGTCGCGGCGTGCCCGACCACCAATGGAGTCCACTATGACCGCTCACAATCCCCTGCTCGATTTTTCCGGCCTGCCGCGCTTCGAGGCGATCTTGCCGGAACACGTCACGCCCGCCATCGACGCCCTGCTGGCCGACAGCCGCGCCGTGGTGGAACAGCTGGAAGCGCCCCAGCTTGAAGTGACCTGGGATAACTTCGTCGCGCCGCTGGAGGACGCCACAGAATTATTGGGCCGCGCCTGGGGCATCGTCAGCCATCTGAACAACGTGGTCGACACGCCCGAACTGCGCGCGGCCTACAACGAGAATCAACCGAAGATCACCGAGTTCTGGACCGCGCTGTCGCAGAACGAGGCGATGTTCGCCAAGTACAAGACGCTGCGCGCCAGCGCGGAATTCGCCACCCTGTCGGCGCCGCGCCAGCGCATCATCGACAACGCGATCCGCGACTTCCGCATGGGCGGCGCCGAGCTGCCGGAAGACCAGAAAGAGCGCTTCGCCGACATCCAGGAGGAGCACGCCATGACTTCGACGCGCTTTTCGGAAAACGTGCTCGACGCGACCAACGACTATAAGTTGCTGGTGGCAGACGTGGCCGACCTGGCCGGCGTGCCGGACGACGTGATCGAGGCCGCGCGCGCCGCCGCCGAGAAGGACGGCAAGGCCGGCTACCAGTTCACGCTGCATTTCCCGTCCTACTTCCCGCTGCTGCAATTTGCCGACCAGCGCGCGCTGCGCGAGACGATCTACCGCGCCAACGTGACCAAGGCGTCCGAGCTGGGCGTCGATTTCAGCGAGAAGGACAAGTGGGACAACAGCGCCAACATCGTCACCCTGCTCAAGCTGCGCGACGAGGAGGCCAAGCTGCTCGGCTACAAGAATTTCGCCGAGGTGTCCTTGGTGCCGAAGATGGCGCAAAGCCCGGAGCACGTGATCGGCTTCCTGGAGGACCTGGCGCGCCGCGCCCGTCCGTACGCCGAGCAGGACCTGGCCGAGCTGCGCGCCTTCGCCAAGGACGAGCTGGGCCTCGACACCCTGGAAGCCTGGGACCTGCCCTACGCCTCGGAAAAATTGCAGGAGCGCCGCTACGCGTTCTCGGCCCAGGAGGTCAAGCGCTACTTCCCCGAACACAAGGTGATCGACGGCCTGTTCCGCCTGGTGCAAACGCTGTTCTCGGTGACCATCGTGGCCGACCAGAGCGGCACCTGGCATCCCGACGTGCGCTTTTACCGGATCGAAAAGGACGGCCGCCTGATCGGCCAGTTCTACCTCGACCTGTATGCGCGCAGCGGCAAGAGCGGCGGCGCCTGGATGGACGACGCGCGCGGCCGGCGCATCAAGGCCGGCGCGCTGCAAACCCCGGTCGCCTACCTGACTTGCAACTTCACCGCGCCGGCCGTCGTCGACGGCAAGGCGCAGCCGTCGCTGTTCACGCACGACGAGGTGATCACGCTGTTCCACGAGTTCGGCCACGGCCTGCACCACATGCTGACCGAGATCGACGAGATCGGCGTGTCGGGCATCTCCGGCGTCGAGTGGGACGCGGTCGAATTGCCGTCGCAGTTCATGGAGAACTTCTGCTGGGAATGGGAGGTGCTGAGCCACATGACGGCGCACGCGACGACCGGCGAGGCGCTGCCGCGCGCGCTGTACGACAAGATGCTGGCGGCCAAGAACTTCCAGTCCGGCCTGCAGATGCTGCGCCACGTCGAGTTCTCGCTGCACGACATGCACCTGCACTACGATTACGACCCGACCAGCGCCAAGAGCGTGCAGAAGGTGATCGACGAGGTGCGGCGCAAGTTCTCGGTGCTGATTCCGCCGGCCTACAACCGCTTCCAGAACGCCTTCGGCCACATCTTCGCCGGCGGCTACGCGGCCGGCTACTACAGCTACAAGTGGGCCGAGGTGCTGTCGGCCGACGCCTACGCCGCCTTCGAGGAGGCGGCCGCGCTGGGCGGCGGCATCGTCTCGACCGACACCGGCCGTCGCTTCCAGCGCGAGATCCTGGGAGTCGGCGGTTCGCGTCCGGCGCTCGAATCGTTCACCGCCTTCCGCGGCCGCGAGCCGAGCATCGACGCGCTGCTGCGCCACAGCGGCATGGCGGCGTAGGGGGAATGACCATGACGCGGGTCGATTTCCACACCAACGTGGCCGACAAGATCGGCTACGCCTGCCGGCTGGCGCGCAAGGCCTATATGGCGCGCAACCAGGTGGTGCTGCTGACCGAGGACGCGATTGAGCTGGCCGCGCTCGACGCGGCCCTGTGGACGCTGTCGGAAACCGACTTCCTGCCGCACGTGCGGGCCGGCGACCCGCTGGCGCCGCAGACGCCGATCGTGCTGACCGACAGCGACGCGGCCGACTTGCCGCACTGCGATGTGCTGGTCAATCTGGCGCGCCGCGCGCCGGCCAATTTCGCGCGCTTCGCGCGCCTGGTCGAGATCGTCTCGACCGACGCCGACGACGCCGCCGCCGGGCGCCTGCGCTATAGTTCCTATAAGCAGCAAGCCTATCAACCCACCCATTTTGTCGCGAAACCAGCATGAACCAAACGCAGAATTTTGATGCCAGCATTCCGGTGCTGACCGAGGTCTTGTGGGACGTCGCCGAAGACGGCGCCGCCGCGCCGGCCACGACCGGGTCACAGATCGGGAAGAAGGGGCACACGAACGTATCGAAGTTCGCCGACCATATGCGAGGGCTCCCGGAGTCGAGTTGCCGGTAGTGCTGCTCGAGCCTCGAAGGGTTGGCGCGCGCGACGTAACGGCAGTCTTCGAGGAACTTGCTGTGCACGAGGCACGCGGCGGGATCTTCGCGCGCGAGTGGGGTGGGTTCGATGATGACCAGTTCGTGATCGCCGGCGGTCAGCGCGCGCACGGACGCGTCAGTCGTGTCGTTCATGAGTGCGTTGAATGCCGCGCTGCCGCGCGCCACGGCCTTGCCGGTTGCCGAAAGAACCGGGAACGGCGCGACCGACGGATCGTCGTATCCGTAGTTGATCGCGACAACGAGGTCGGGATCGAGATCGGGGATCACCCGTTCGTACGCATCTTCCTTGTCGCGCCGGCACTGTGCCTCGCGCGTGGGCGTGTAGAGGTGCCGTTGCCACGGGCACCCGCCCAACGCGACGACCGAGAGCGTGAGGTCATGCGTGCGGGCGATCTGCTCGAACGTGGGGATCAGCATGCGCGCGTGGCTGTCGCCGAGGAGCAAGAGGTGGCGCCCATGACCGCGGACGGTCGTGCACGTGTCGGCCGGGCGGTCGAAGCACTCGGGGGGAGTGGGTGTCGACGTGAAGACCGCGTCGGCGAAATCGAGCCCGGCCGGAATCGGTGTGAAGCCACTCGCCGTGTTCCCGCGCGTCGCCGATGAGGATTCCTCGGTGAGGATCGCGGGGATGAGCACGAGCGCGGACACGGCGCTGATTGCCAACCCGGCCGCGATTACGGGACGGCGATAACGGTCGAGCACGCGTGACGTTCGGATCGGGAGCTCGAGGAGTTGGAAGCTGAGCGACGCGCAGCTCGTCGCGATGAAGCACGTGAGCGCGGCCGTCGAGAGCGCGCTGAGATGCAACAGCTCGGTGATCACGAGAATGACCGGCCAGTGCCAGAGGTAGGTGCCGTAGGAGATCTTGCCGAGGTACACGACGGGCGCGCTCGAGAGGAAGCGCTTGACAACGCCGCCTTCGGTCGCTTCGAGCGCCACGATCAGCACCACCGTGGTGAGGGTCACGGCCGCACCGCGCGCGATCGCGTCGAAATGAACCCACGACGACGCGAGGAAGAGCAACGCAAGAGTGCTCAAGGGGACCAGCGCGCGAGCTCGGCGCCCCAATCCGCCGACGCGCGCGAACAAGCCGGGAACGAGTGCGATGAGTGCGCCGGCGAGCAGCTGATACGCGCGAGTGTCGGTCCCGTAATACGCATGGGCGGGGCTCGAGCTGCGGAGGAGGAAGGCAGCCAGCAACGACACCACCGCGGTGATCCCGACGCCCAGGCGCAACGCGCCGAGCTGGCGGGCTCCGAAGCGACGCGTGAACGCGAACCCACCCGCGAGGAGCAGCGGCCATACGAGATAGAACTGCTCCTCGACCGCTAGCGACCAGTAGGGGAGCACCGGGTTCTGCGCGATGTTGCCACCGAAGTACGCGGTGGATCGACCGATGAAGAACCAGTTCGCGGCGTACAGGAACGCGGACTTGAACGCGTTGACCGACGACGCGACGTTCGCCGGTGACGCAATTCCCACGTAGACCATCGCAGTGACCACCAGCGCGACGAACGCGGCGGGAAGCAGCCGGCGATAGCGACGCGCGTAGAAACGCGCGAAGCGCACGGATCCGAGATTCGTGATGTCGCGCAGCAGCAGTTGCGTGACGAGAAAGCCCGACAGGACGAAGAACACGTCGACCCCGACGAATCCGCCCGCCATCCGGCTGATGCCGGCGTGGAACAACACGACCAGATAGACCGCGATCGCCCGCAGCCCGTCGAGGTGGGGGCGGTAATGCGATTCCGGGTCGGGCTCCCCGTCGGGGCCCTCGGGAGTTCGGCCACGGGTGGGCGGCGTCTCGATCGACGCGGTCGCGGCCATGATCGACCAGGCTATTCGCGCAGTGGGGGCGGATCGGCGAGGTCGGCCGTGTGTGAAAAGCTGGAACTCCTTGTCGGGCACCCGGAGCGGGCGATCATTGGGAGTGGAGTCGACGTCACTCGAAGAGGTCGCGCCTCCGGCTGATGACGGCCCCGGCGCGCCGAGCCGGACCGGCCGGATCAAGGATCACTTCGCGTCGTTGGGCTTCGTCGCCGCCGAGCTGATCGCGTTGCCGTTGCTGCTCGTGTGGGGACGGCACGGTTGGTTCACCCAGGACGACTGGGACTTCCTCTCGGCGCGGACGATCGGAAGTGTCGACGACCTCTTCCGCGCGCACTTCCAGCACTGGACGACGCTGCCGATGCTCCCGTACCGGTTCCTCTGGACCGTGGTGGGGATCCGCAGCTACACGCCGTACCAGGTGCTCATCGTCGTCACGCACCTCATCGCGGCCGCACTGATAGTTGTGGTCATGCGGCGCGCCGGCGTCCGGCCGTGGCTGGCAACGATTGTCGGTGTGCTCTTCGTGTACTTCGGATCCGGCGGGGAGAACATTCTCGTCGCGTTCCAGATCACTTTCGTGGGTGCGCTCGCGTTCGGTCTGGCGCAGGTCTTGCTGGCCGATCACGACGGACCGCTCGATCACCGCGACTGGTTCGGGTTGCTCGCGGGCCTCGCCGGGCTCATGTGCTCCGGCGTGTCGATCACGATGGTCGTGGTGGTCGGCGCCGCGGTGTTTCTCCGGCGCGGTCGGCATGGTTGGCGCGTCGCGTCGTTCCACACCGTGCCACTAGCGGGCGTGTATCTCGTGTGGCTCGTGCTCGCGCCGGAGGGTCAGAGCGCCGGCAACTACCGAAGCCATTCGTTGCCGGAAATTCTTCGGTTCGTGGGGATCGGCATCCAGTCGGCGTTCGCGCGAATGGGTCAGGTTCCCGGCGTCGGGCTCGCGCTGGGCGTGATCTTGATCGCCGGCTTCGTCGTGCTGTTGCGCGGGCGCGGGCGCGACGCGAGATTCGGTGAGTTGGCCGTGCCGGTCGCGCTCTTGCTCGGCGGTCTCGTCTTCCTTTTCGCAACCGGGCTCGTACGCGCGGGCGAGGGCGGCGCCG